>JAOAPT010000041.1 GCA_025463045.1 Candidatus Solibacter sp. | reverse complement strand
ACCCTCGCGCGAAGCCATCGGTCTGATGGTCGTCGACACCAACGAGCGCTACGCCATCGATCCCGACCGTATCTACGCCGCAGGACTTTCCGGAGGAGCGCGCCTCGCTCTCTCGTGGGCGTTGGGCCAGAACGGGCGGATCGCCGGAGTCATCGCGTGCAGTGCGGGATTCGGCGCCGACACGCCGAAACAACTACCGTTCAAATTGTTCGCGACAACGGGCTTCGACGATTTCAATCACGACGAGCTCTACCGCAACAGCCGCGATCTGGCGCGCCGCAAAGTCCTCCATCGCTTCGTCGAGTTCGAAGGCGGCCACGAGTGGATGCCCGCCGCGCTCGCCGCCGACGCCTTCGCGTTTTTCGCCGGACAGTTGCCTGCGCAGGCCGCGCAAGCGTCCAAAGACGCGGAGCGCCAATCCGAACAATACGAGCGCTTGATGGCGCAGATCCAGGCCGGCGGCGATGGAGAGCGCCACGCCGCGATTCGTCAGGCGCAGAAAGACGCCGCGCGCGAAACCGATTCGCCGGAGCGACGCGTCGCGCGACGCGTCATCGGCGGAGTCTCCATCGGCTCGATGGAATCGGTACGCGAGTTCCTCGCTCAGAAGCGTTACGGCGACGCTGCGAAGGCCGCCGACACCGCCGTGCTGATTCGCCCCGACAACGCGGGCGCCTGGTACTCCCTGGCGGTCGCGAACGCCGGCAGCGGCAACACCAAACGCGCGCTCGATGCCCTTGAAGAGGCCGCCACTCGCGGCTTTCGCGGATGGGAGCGCGCCGAGCAGGAGCCGGCACTCGCCAAGGCCAGACGTGATCCTCGATACAGTGCGATTCTGTTCAAGCTGAAAGGCTGACGAAAAACTCACTCGAATTGGGAATGTATTTTCGGACTGAATCCACGTACCGTCAATACATGACGACTGCGATTGAGACCGGCACCTCGCTATGCAAGACATTTGTCACCGCGGTGCTGCTCACCGGCAACACAAACCGGGCGGAAGCCGCAATCCTGGAAGGGATTGCGTCTTTAGATAACCCCGAAGACTCGGCGGAACTCCTGGCTCGCACCTTGGACTCACTCTTGCTCCAAGACGACGCCGTCGGGGCTGTCCCGAGTTCGCTCCCGCCGGAATTGCAGCGCGTCTTGTGGCTTCCGTCACGGCTGCGCCGCTGCCTCGTACTTCGCGTCCTCATGGCCTGGCCTCGCGAACGCTGTGCCGCGCTGCTGGGCCTCGACGCTGCCGAAATCGATCGCGCGGTCGGCATGGCGGCCCTTCAACTCGCCAACCAATAGGAACAAGGAGAGAAACGATGACCAAACAACAGACCATAGTCTTAGAGCCGAAGACTCAGGCGTTCATCGACGCCGTCACCGCGCAGGGCGGCAAGCCGCTCTACACGCTGTCGTATCCCGACGCGCGCAAGGTGCTCGAAGACGCGCAGGCCGGCGCCATCGCGGCGCCCGACGTCGATATCGAAGACCGCGATCTCCCGGTCGGACCCGGCGGCAAAGTGAGCGTGCGGATCTTCCGCCCGCAAGGTGTGAAGGCGGCCCTGCCCGTCGTGATGTTCTTCCACGGCGGCGGCTGGGTTCTCGGCAGCAAGCACACGCATGAGCGGCTGCTTCGCGATCTCACCGCGGCGACGCAGGCAGCGTTTGTCTTCGTCAACTATACGCCTTCGCCCGAGGCGCAATTCCCAATACCGATCGAACAGGCCTACGCCGCCACAAAATACGTGGCCGAACACGGGAAGGAATTGAATCTCGAGTCCGGCAATCTCGCCGTTGCCGGCGACAGCGTGGGCGGGAATATGACGATCGCCGTCACGTTGCTCGCCAAGGAACGCGGAGGCCCGGCCATCCGCCAGCAGGTGCTCTTCTATCCCGTCACCGACGGCTCGCTCACCACCGATTCCTACCAGCAGTTCGCCGACGGCCCGTGGCTCACGCGCGGCGCCATGCAGTGGTTTTGGGACGCCTATGCGCCCAATCAGGCCGACCGCAAGAAGATCACCGCCTCGCCCTTGCAGGCCGCCGCGGAGCAGTTGCGCGGTCTGCCGCCAACGCTCCTCATCACGGATGAAAACGATGTCCTGCGCGATGAAGGCGAGGCCTTCGCGCGCAATCTGATGCAGGCCGGAGTGCCGGTCACCGCGATTCGCTATCTGGCGACCTTCCACGATTTCGTCATGCTCAACGGCCTTGCTGAGACTCCCGCCACGCGCAGCGCCATCGCGCTCGCGAGCGCCACTCTCCGCGATGCGCTCGAACCGAAAAGAATCGCGATGACGCGCTGAGCCCCAATCGGAGCCGCGACCGTCAGGAAGCGGTGGCCCTCTTCGGCGGCAAACGCTCCCTCACGCGCGCGGCTCTGATTGGAGTATGTTCTTCATTCGAGCGCCATCGCGCTCGCGTGCGCGACGCGCTCCAACAGGAAAGATCCTGATCACGAGCCGAGCTCCAATCGGAGCCGCGACGGTTACGGAGCGGTGGTCACGTGACCACCGCTCCCTGACGGTCGCGGCTCTGATAGGAGCTTGTTCTTCATCGCGTTTGGTGGGCCGCAGGTCCATGGGACTAACCTAACGGTCGCGGCTCGGACTGGAGTGTGTTCTTTATTGGGAGCGTTTCGCCCGCCTAAGAGGGCTCCGGCCGACATCACGCCTTCCGCTTCGCAGGCCGCACCGGCAGCCACAGGAGCCAGAAAAGCGCCAACGCTACCACCGCGCCGCCCACCAAATAATTCGGCCACGGACCGAGCGAGTCGAGCAGCGACGCGCCCTTCGGCTTGCGGCAGA
>JAOAPT010000038.1 GCA_025463045.1 Candidatus Solibacter sp. | reverse complement strand
TGGTCACGCGACCACCGCTCCGTAACCGTCGCGGCTCTGATCTGACGTCTCCTATCCCTGCCACGCCCAGCGCATCAGCTCCGCTGAAAATGACGCCAAAAAAAACAATGGTGCATTTTCATCCCTTGTTGTGGCCCCGAACGGGGCCATGGAAAACTCCATTGAAGAACGCAATCCAAATCGCGCGACCACTCACGCGTGCGCCTTCGATTGGAGCTCGATTCCTCATCAGTTTTGGTAAGCCGCAGGCGCCGGCGGAAGAGAATCGCGAAGACTAGTACTGCTTTCAAAAAAGAGAGCGATGCGGAACTGGGAAAACAAGCACAATAGACTTTGAGATCCCTTGTGTTACATAGGGTGCTGGACTACAATCAAACGGCACGGAGGTGCTCTTGCCTGGTAAGAGTTTACAGCACAAACTGACGCGTGTCCGCCCGCCGCGGGTTCACATCACGACGGACGTCGAGACCGGCTCCGCTATTGAAATGCTGGAGCTTCCTTTCGTGGTCGGCGTTCTCGGAGATTTTTCGGGACAACCTGCGACCCCGCTCGCTCAAGTGAGGGATCGCAATTTTGTCGAGGTCAATCCCGACAACTTCGACACCGTCCTGAAAGGAATGAAGCCCCGCCTGGTGATGTCGGTCGATAACAAGCTCGATAAGAGCAAGGCCGATTCGAAGCTCAGCCTGGAATTGAACTTCACGGAACTGGAAGACTTCGAGCCTCACAGGGTTGCGGAGCAGGTGCCGGAGCTGAAGAAACTGGTCGAACTCCGCACCAAGCTGTCGGACCTGAAGGGCAGTCTGCAGGGCAATCCGAATTTCGAGGAGTTGCTGGACAAGACGATCCGCGACACCGCGTCGCGCGGTCAACTGGCCGGCGAGATCGAAAAATCCAAGGGTGACAAGAAATGAGCGCGAAGGACAATAGCCCGGCGAAAGCCGTGCCTGCGAAGACTACCGAGGAAGCACAGCCGTCCCTGTTGACGGACATTTTGAAGGCCGGCCGTTTCGCCAAGGCGCCGGAGCGGGGCCTCGACCTGGTCGATACCTTCGTGCAGAGCGTCATGGCGGACTCCACCGTCATCGGGCGCGACGTGGAAGCGACGATCAACGCGCAGATCGCGCAGATCGACCAGCGCCTGTCCGAGCAGCTCGACCAGATCCTGCACGACGAAGCTTTCCAGAAGCTGGAAGCCACCTGGCGCGGCCTGCGATATCTGCTCGACCAGACGGAGACGGGGCAGCTCCTCAAGATCAAAGTTTTCAACATCACCAAGCGCGAGTTGCTGAAGAACTACCAGAAGGCTCCGGAGTTCGACCAGAGCGCGCTCTTCCAAAAGGTATACGAAGAGGGCTACGGCACCTACGGTGGCGCGCCCTTCGGCGCCCTGATCGGCGACTACGAATTTACCCGGCATCCGGAAGATATCGAGCTCCTCGAGCACATTGCCGGCACCGCGGCCGCCTCGCACTGTCCCTTCCTGAGCTCCACCGGTTCGGAGATGCTCAACCTGGAAGAGTTCACGCAATTGAACTCGATCCGCGACGTGTCGACAGTCTTCGCCGGCACTGATTCCGCCAAGTGGAAGAGCTTCCGCGCCAGCGAGGATTCGCGCTACGTCGGCCTGTGCATGCCGCACATGCTGATGCGCCTGCCGTACGGCCGCGATGGCGTGCGGGTGGACGCGTTCAATTACGAAGAAGCGGTGGACGGCAGCAATCACAAGAAGTATCTGTGGGGCAATGCCGCCTTCGCGATGGCCGCTCGCCTCACCCAGGCGTTCGCGCAGTTCGAATTCTGTACCGCGATCCGCGGACCCGAGGGCGGGGGCAAGGTCGAAGGACTCCCGGTGCACAATTTCCGCACCTGGGAAGGCGATATCGCCATGAAGTGCCCGGTCGAAGTGCAGATCTCCGACCGCCGCGAGAAGGAACTGGCGGACCAGGGCTTCATTCCTCTGGTGCATTGCAAAGACACCGATTACGCGGCGTTCTTCAGCGTGCAATCCGCGCAGAAGCCGAAGCTGTGGAATACCGACGAGGCCAACAAGAATGCACGCCTCGCGGCGCAACTGCCGTACATGCTGGCGATCTGCCGGTTCGCGCACTACATGAAGGTCATGATGCGCGATAAGATCGGCCGGCACATGTCCAAGGTCGATCTCCAGCGTTTCCTGTCTAACTGGATTAACGAGTTCGTACTGGACCAAGATGATGCAAGTCCGGAGCAAAAAGCGAGAAGGCCCTTGCGTGCCGCCAGTATCGAAGTGGTGGAAGATCCCGCCAAGCCAGGCGTCTACCGTACCATCCTGCTCCTGCAACCTCACCTGCAACTCGACGAGCTGAACGTCTCGTTGCGTCTTGTGGCTGAGATTCCAAAAAAGAAGTAGATCCGTTTCAAGTTCCGGGCCCGTACCTAGTTGATGAGGAGCAACGAAAATGGTTGATGCATTCCTGAAGATTGACGGCATTGAAGGCGAAAGCCAGGACAGTAAACACGGCAAGGAAATCGAAATCCTTTCCTACAGCTATGGTGCGACCCAACCAGGCACCGCCAGCGCGGGCGGCGGCATGGGCGCAGGCAAGGTCGCCATGGCGGACATTCACTTCACGCATACCATCGACAAAGCGAGTCCCAAACTGATGCTGGCCTGCTGCACCGGCGACCACATCAAGAGCGCGATCTTCACGGTTCGCAAAGCCGGCGGCACCCAATTGGAGTACGTGGTGATGACGCTTTCCGACGTCCTCGTCAGTTCGGTGCAGATCTCCGGACACGGGGACAACAACACGCGGCCGATGGAGCAGTTCTCTCTCAACTTCTCGAAGATTCAATACGACTACAAAGAGCAGAAGGCGGACGGCAGCCTGGGCGGCGCGGTCGCGATGGGTTACGATATCAAGCAAAATAAGAAGGTCTAAGCCCGCTGACCTTTTGGGCGCAACCCGGGAGCATCCATGCAGCAAGCCGAGGAACTCTACCGGGAAGGCAAGCTCACCGAGGCCATTGGCAGTCTGCAGTCGTTTCTTCGCGACCACCCCTCCGATAAGAGGGCCAGAAACTTCCTGTTCGAGTTGTTATGCTTCGCCGGGGAGTACGAGCGTGCACGCAAGCAGCTCGCGGTACTGGCCGATGAGTCGCAGGGGAGCAGGTTCGGCATTGCGTTCTACCTTGCCGCATTGAGTGGCGAGGTAGAACGTCAGGCGTACTACGAAGAACCTGCGGCGGACGGCCAGGCGTCGCCGGCCTCGCCGCCTTCCTCAACATCGAACTCGATCGCCGGCAGTTGGAACGGCAAGCCCTTCCATGGAATCCGCGATATGGACGCCCGTCTGGGCGAGTCCCTGGAATTCCTCGCGGCCGGCAAGTACCACCGTCTGCCCTTTCGCTATCTCAAGCGCCTGCAGATCGAGCCTCCCGTCAAGGTGCGCGATCTCTTCTGGCTACCCGCCACCATAGAGACCACGGCCGATCTGGGCGCGATGGAGTACCCGTCCATCCTCATCCCCGTTCTCTATCCGCACACCTATTTGCTCGACGACGATCAGACGCGGCTCGGCCGGGCCACCGAATGGGCCGCAGGCGAAGATGGACGCGAAATGCCGTGCGGCCAGAGAATCCTGCTCTTTGGCGAGGAGGAAGCGCCGCTGCTTTCGATCCGTACCATCGAATTCGACGCACAGGACCCGTCCGGCGATGCCTGATCTGGAGAGCATGCCCGAACGAATTCTGGATTGGGACCGCCTGCTCCAACCCATCGCGGGCGATAACCCGAGCGGTCGTTCCATGCGGTACGAGCCGGTTTACGATACGATCCGTGATGGCTTGAAGCCCACCGGTCCGCCTCCGGTCGGCGTCGCGCCGCGCGACCAGAAGCTGGATTACCGCGCCGTGATGCGCGACGCAGGCAATCTGCTGGCGCGCGATTCGAAGGATCTCGATGTCGCGGTCTGGCTGACCGAAGCGCTCGTCGGCGAATACGGATTTGCCGCGCTCGCCGAAGGCATCCTGCTGATCCAGAATCTGCTGGATGCGTTCTGGCCGACCCTCTACCCGAACATCGACGAAGATGGCGACGAGGGTTTCCGCGCCAAGCCGATCAGCCGTCTCAATCAGGCCTTCGCCCCCGCCGTGCTCCAGTTGCAGATCACCGCCGACGCGCGCTCGCAGGTGCAATACTCGCTGAGCCAGTACAACACCTCCCGCGAAGTTCCTACGGCGGCGAAGGCGTCCAATAGCTCCGAACAACAGGAGAAGCGCGACAAGGCGCTCGCCGAAGGCGCTATTTCGCCGGAGGATATCGACCAGGCGATCGAGGGCACGCAGCTCGAGTTTTATCGGGAGCTGGCGGAAGACGTGAAGCGAGCTGCGGCGGCAGTCGAGCAACTGCAGCAGAGCTGCAATCGCCTCTTCAAAACCGACGACAAGCCGTATCTCGAGAAGTTCTCCAACCAGCTCGAAGGCCTCGGCAATACGATCGAATCGCTGGGCGCGACGAAAGCACCGGCGCCCCCGCCGCCTCCTCCTCCGACCGCCAGTTGGCAGCCGCCCGCGCAGGCGCCCATCGTGGAGACCTACAGCGCTCCGGCAGCCGCCGCACCTGCTCCCGCTTTCGCCGCCGCTCCGCCCGCCCCCGAAGGAATTCCCTCCCTCGCCGCCTCCCTGCGCGAGCAGGACTCCTCCGACCCCGTCCCCTACATGCTGTTGCGAAGCTGGCGATTCGGTCCAATGATCGGACGCGGCGCCCCCGCCGGCGAACACTACCTCCAGCCGCCGTCGACCGAACTGCGCACCGCCCTTCGCCGCGCCGTGCTCGACACCGACTGGTGGGAAGTGC
>JAOAPT010000026.1 GCA_025463045.1 Candidatus Solibacter sp. | reverse complement strand
TCATCGAAGTAGACGACGAACAGGCTGCTGTTCCACAACTCCGGATTCGACCGCAGCGCGTTGTAGACATCGGCGATGAACTTCTCGCCCTTCATCACGTTGTGCGGCGGATGATCGTCATTCTCATCGGCGCCGAAATACTTCGGCTCGATAAACGCGAAATCGGGGAAGCTCTTCTCGTCGCGCACCGCATCAAAGAATTCATCGATCGGCCGGTAGTGCACCACATTCTGCGGCAGCAGATTTCGCAGCAGCAGCCACGACGCGGGGAAATCGTAAAAATAACTCTTCCAGTTCTTCCCCGCCTGCGTCAGCCGTTCGAACAACGTGACCTGCGTCTGCTGGAAATACACGCCGAGGTCGGTGATCCCGCTCGGCATTAGAATGCGCCCGAGCGACGTTCCCGAAAGCGCGAAAAATCGGTTCGGCCACGTTGGTCCGGGCACGGATGAATACCACCGGTCGCACACCGTGAAATCCTGCGCGAGCGCATGGATCGCGGGCAGGAATCCGGCGGGGAAGTAGCTCATGATCTGCTGCCGGTCTTCCTCGCTGCTCTCGGGATACGCCTTGATGAAATCCTGAACGAAGCCGCCGTTCCCGTTCTGCAGTTGGATCATCACGTCGGCGTGCTCGTGCTTCGGGTCGGAGTGCGTCTGCCGCACCTCCGTGGGCGCCTGGTAATATGCCTTTCCGCCGGCATCGTAATTCACATGTGGATGTTGCGGATCGACTCCGTCAATTCCGGGAACGCTGGCAGTAAGGCCGCCCATCATATGATCGAACGAACGGTTCTCCATGATCAGCGCAATCACGTGACGAATCGGATCGTTTCCCGGCATAGCGGCTATTCTATAACGTGGGATAGGCCATCGTTTTTTGTGGCCTGTCAGCGCCGCCGCATCACCGCGCCCGCAGGAACGCCAACATCGCCGCATCGTCCGCGCCGCGCAATTGCGGGAAGCGCTCCTGCACGTATTGAATCATCTCGCGCGCATAGGATTTCTTCTGCTCGATCGCCTGCGCCACGAACGCGAACCCCGATGCCCTTCCCAGTAAAATCAACTCGCGCGCACAGTTCGTCCGCACCCAAACGTACTCCGATTTCGTGAGTGCCGATTCCAGAAACGGGGCTGCCGCATCGCCGTAACTATTCCTCAGTGCATACGGCAGACTGCTGAATTCCCCCCACATCGCGTCGCCCTTCGACTCAGCCTCCATCAGCGCCGCAAGCCGCGGCAAATCGCGAGCGTCCTTACGCCACGAAATCGCGATCACCGCCTGCCCGAGCGCGATCTTACGTCGCACCAGATCCCACAGCAGAGTTCCGGCGCGCTCGTCGCGCACACTGCCGAGCGACGCCGCATAATAAACGACCGTCTGCGAGTCCGCGATGTGGATGACGTGCTCCGCCGCGGCGATCAGCGCAGTGCCGGCAGCCGAATCCTCCGGGTGCGCGGAGACATATCGCGAGACTCCGATCACCGCCCCGCGCAGCAGCGTCCGGTCGTCCGATTTCAGATATGGCAGCACCAGCGTCAGCATCTCGGGATGGCGCTTCAACGTGCCGTCGATCGTCGACTCACTCGGACCACGCGCCGCGAGTTCGCGATCGACGCGTGCGTTCACCTCGTCCTCGGGCCAGTACGCAAGCGCGCTGCCGGCGTACCGCCTGACGAGTTCGTTCGCATGATAGAGGCACGCCACCACCGCCTCCAAACCGGCCCGATCGGCGAACCCGAGCACGCTTGGCAAATAATCGGTGAGCAGGTCGATCGGGTCCGCAGGCATCGGTCGCGGCGCAGCCGGACGCTCCGCACGAGGCAGCACGTGAATCGGCGTCCAGGCAGAGCTCAGCAGGGCGGTCGAGGGATGCACATTGAAGTCCATGCGTCTGCGAGAATAGCGGACCTCGTAGACGCCAGGCTCGGTGAAGCGATATTGCAGATGCAGCGGCAAACGCCCGGTCTTCGGATCTCCCGAACCCTCGATGCCGATCTGGCCGCAAGGGTTCCCATTGGCGATTCCTCCAGCCGGAGGACGCAGACGAATGCGTGGCAACTCCACCCCATCGCGCCGCACTTCTAGACTGTCGCACCCGAAATCGTCGGGCTGCAGGTGAGCCGGATATCTCACTTCTCCCGAGCCGTACGGCAGTTGGACGTGAATCCACACCGGTCCGCCGACGCGCGCCTCGCCTTCCACGCTGAGCGATGTAGTCTCGAGGCCGACGCCCACGTTCACCGCGCTGGAGCGCTCCTGGTAAACCACCTCCAACTCCGCCTCACCGGAGAGCGGCGCTTCCTGCGGCACCTTGAAATTGATCTGCTGCCGCGAGACATAGAGCAGGCCCGCGGACACTCCGCCCAGCGTTACCCGCACGCCACATAACTCCGTCGGGTAACTCAGGCGCTCCACGAAGTTCTGCACGGGACGCGCCGGATTCGGAGTTTCGGTTCGCCGCGTATCGGCGTTCCCGGTGCAAGATGGATCCGGCCCGAGATTCTCTCCGTAGATAGACACCAGCATTCCCGGCGCGAACTTAACCTGCCGCGCGGAGCCGGAAGGCAGCACGCGATCCGCACGAAATGACGGTGCCTGTCCGAACGCAATCGCCACCGGCAGGAGTCCCAACCAAAACCGCATGCCCTATGTTGACACCAATCGCGTCAGACAAGTTCCTTGACGCGATCTTCCAACACGGTGAGCGCGATCTTCTTCCGGTTCGGTTCGCCGCGCAGCAGCGATTCGGCGAATTTCGCGGCCTGCTCCGCCGTGATGCTCGCGGGCAGCGGCGGCTCGTTCGGGTCCACCAGCGCCTCGATAATCACCGGACCCTTTACCGCGAGCGCTTCATCCAGAACGCGGCCGCAATCTGCGGGGTCTTCGATCGTGAAGCCCTGCGCGCCGCACGCGCGGGCGAACATCGCGAAGTCGATCGGCTGCAGTTCCACGCCATACTCCGGATTGCCAAGGAACACCATCTGCTCCCACTTGATCTGGCCCAGCGTGTTGTTCTTGATCACTACCACTTTGATCGGCAGCTTGTACTTCACAGCCGTGGCGAATTCGCCCATCAGCATCGACATGCCGCCATCGCCCATGAACGCGACACACTGCCGATCGGGATACGCGATCTGCGCGGCGATCGTGTATGGCAACCCCGGCGCCATCGACGCAAGGTTGCCCGAGCACGAGTGCATCTGCCCGCGCTTCACCGGAATCTGCCGCGCCCACCAGGTCGTATTTGTGCCCGAATCGGCCGACACGATGGCGTTCTCCGAGAGGCGCTTGCCCAGTTCCCACGCCACCACTTGCGGCTTCATCGGCTTATCCGTGCGCGTGCCGCGCAGTTCCATCAGCTTCCACCACTCCTTCATGCCCTCCTGCGCTTTTTCGAGGAAACTGCGATCTTCGCGCCGCTGCAGCATCGGCAGCAAACTCTGCAGCGTACGCTTGGTATCGCCGACCAGCCCGACGTCCACCGGGTAGCGCAGCCCGATGCGCTTCGGGTCGAGCTCGATCTGCACCGCATTTGCGTCGCCCGGCTTGGGATAGAACTCGATGTACGGGAACGATGACCCGGCGATGAGCAGCGTGTCGCATTTCTCCATCGCGTCCTGCGAAGGCTTGGTGCCGAGCAATCCGATGCCGCCCGTCGTGTAGGGGCTGCTGTCGGGAACCGCCGCCTTGCCGAGCAGCGCTTTGATGATCGGGGCGCCCAGCAGTTCCGCGGTGGCTTCCAGTTCGTCGGTCGCGTGCAGCGCGCCCGCTCCCGCGAGAATCACGGTCTTCTTTCCGCGATTGAGGATCTCGGCCGCGGCCCGAATATCGGCCTCGCGCGGCACGTGACCGCCCTCGGAGCGCACATCGGAAGTGTGGTGCGGACGGTTGCGCTTTGAGCGATCCCGCTTCGAGACCTCTTTATCCTGAAGATCGGTGGGGAACGTCAGATGCGCCACCTGACGATAGCTGAGCGCCGTGCGGCAGGCCAGGTCCGCGATAGCTTCCACGTGATCGGGCGACATGACGCGCTCGTTGTAGACGGCGACATCCTCGAAGAGCTTGTCGAGTTCCACGTCCTGTTGCGCCAGGGTGCCGATGAGATCGTGAAAGTGCATGCCGGTGATGGCAAGCACCGGCTGGCTATCCATCTTGGCGTCGTAGAGGCCATTCAGAAGATGGATGCCGCCCGGCCCGGACGTCGCCAGACAGACGCCGAGTTTCCCGGTGTACTTCGCATACGCGCAGGCCATGAACGCGGCCGATTCCTCGTGCCGCACCTGGATGAAGCGGATCTTTTCCTGGCGCGTGCGCAGGGCTTCCATGATGCCGTTGATACCGTCGCCGGGAAGTCCGAAAACTACTTCGACTCCCCAATCCAAAATGGTTTCGATGAGAACGTCGCCGCCGGTGTCTGCCATCCCCCGATCATAGTGCGGCACCAGTCGAGTGCTGTGCAACGTAGGGTACAGTTTTGGCACCCGCAACTCTACTTCCAG
Organism: Candidatus Solibacter sp.; assembly: GCA_025463045.1. GTDB lineage: Bacteria > Acidobacteriota > Terriglobia > Bryobacterales > Bryobacteraceae > Solibacter. The sequence goes on along the minus strand of JAOAPT010000026.1, from coordinate 2,889 downwards.
CGTAGGGTTTGCACCGTATTAAGATACAGGATACCCGTGCGTCTGAACCGGACTACCATTCTCTTCATCCGGCTGCTGCTGCTCTGTCTAGCCGCCAGCGCCCTTCACGGCCAGGTGCTGGTCGTGCTGAGCAGCAACAGTCTGAGCATGACCGCGGGGCAGGGGGCAGTTCTCACCGCGACCTGCACGGCGCCTTCCGGAAATACCGGCGTGGACTGGAGCTACTCGCCGGCACTCGGCACGCTCGGAGTCGGTAACAACCTCACCGGCACCTCGATTACGACGACCAATAACTACGTCGCGCCGAGCTCGATCGCGGTGCGGCAATCCGTGACGATTACGGCGAAGTCGAAGCAGGACCCCACCAAATCCGCCTCGGTGACGATTCAGCTCAACCCGAGCACCATCACAGTCACGCCCGCGACCGTCACGCTTTCAGCCGGCGGCTCGCAGGCCTTCTCCGCGAGCGGCGGCAGCGGGAATTATGTGTGGAGCATCAGCCCGCAGAACGGCAGCATCGACGCGAACACGGGCCTCTACACCGCGCCCAGCACCATCACCAGCGCGGGAACCGTCACCGTAACCGCCACCAGCGTGGAAGATCCGAGCACGTTCGGCACGGCGAAGATCACCCTTACGGCGACCGCGGCCGTCACGGTCACCGTCAGTCCGGCGACCGCTTCACTGGCGCCCGGCGGAACTCAGCAGTTCAACGCAACCGTGAACAACGCCGCCGGCACCTCGGTCATCTGGAGCCTCAGTCCGCAGCTCGGCAGCATCGACGGGACAGGTTTTTACACCGCGCCCACGAATATCTCAGTGAGCACCAAAGTCACCGTGACCGCGACCGCGGCGGCGGATTCGTCGAAATCAGTTTCGGCCACTGTGACGATCGCGCCCGTCGTCGATGTCGGCACGGGCGCGCCGACCTCCTCCATGCAGCAGGCGTTCATCACGTCCTTCTTTCGCAACGGCTTCAACCTGCTGGTCACCCTGCCGCCGATTGGGAACGTGAAGCGATTGGGCACCACCGGGTACGTGCAGGAGTTCAACGGCGTGGTTACCGGCACGAAGCTCGCGCTTGCGACCTTGAGTCCGTCGGCGCTCTCGAGCAGTCAGGACTCCACGGGCGGCGTCGTACAGTTGGGCGCCGACCTCTACGCCTACTACACCACCGTCGGCGCTGCCACTGCCGGGCTGCCGATGTACGACACTCTGAATTGCCCGCCGATCGACCAGACGAATTCCTGCACTTACGATATTTTCGACAAGAGTTACGCGCTGTTCGCCTATCATGCCGCGCTGGCCTCCGGCCAGAACTTCACGATCCGCAGTCTTGCGAATAGCACCAGCGTCCTCTTCTATACCGAGTGGACGGCGCGCGGCGGTATCAACACCTTGGGACGCCCGGTGGATGCAGAGTCGGCGACCCTGACGGCGACGATTGTCCCGCCCGCGACTACGGGCACAACCTACATCACCCAGCCGTATCTGAACGGCGCCATCTATTCGATTACCTCGGGCCTCAATCGCAATGTGCTCTTCACGGTGCTCCAGCCGATTTACGGACTGTACGTGACGAATGGCGGACCATCGGGCAGCCTCGGGTTGCCGATAACTCAGGAGATCGTCCTCTCGAACGGCGATCACCGGCAGACCTTCGAAGGTGGAGTTTTGCAGTACACGCCGGGCGGGGGCGGTCCGGTGGTGCGGCCGCCGGTTTCGTCGGTCGCGATCAGCGGTGCGGCGTTGGGTGTCACACTCAATATGACGCTCGGTCAGACGGTCACTTTGACCGCGACCCCGATGAGTTCGGGGGGCGCCCAGTTGACCGATCGTCCGGTTTCATGGAGCACGACCAACAGCCGTGTGATCACGATCGCGGCGACCAATGGCACTGCGATTCTCAAAGCCGTGGGCGGCGGCGCTGCCAGTATCACGGCCGCGAGCGAAGGCGTCGCCAGTCAGAAGATCAATGTGATCGTGATCGCGCCCTGCTGCCAGGTCGGCGACGGCGCGCCTCCTTCGGTACAGCAGTCATTTAGAGATGCCCTCACACGGAATAAGATCTCCGTCCAGGCGCCGATTCCGAGTCCGGCGACCCGTGTGGGCAATGGCTATATCCAGATGGTGCAGTCCTCCGACGCGCAGTCGGCCACCTATCTGGTTGCGCAATCCGATTCGGTCGGCACGGCTTTCGTGGTGGGTGGCGCGGTACTGAGCGCGTGGCAGGCGATGGGCGGCGCGGGCGGCACGCTCGGGTATCCGATCAGCGATCTAAGCGCCGGCGGCACGCAGCGCTTCCAAAACGGCGCGGCGCTGGCCGGCAATCCGATACGGCAGGTGAGCGGCGGAGTTCTGACCAAGTGGGCCCTGCTGGGATATGAAGGCGGTGCCGCCGGAGCGCCGGTGTCCGACGCCGTGACGTTCTCCACGTTCGGCGCCAACAACGGGGTCGCTCAGGGATTCGCCAACGGTGCAATCTATGCGGCGACCGCCGGACCACGCAGCGGGCAGGCGTATTTCGTTACCGGTCTGATTCTGGCGCGATACAGTGCGCTCGGTGGTCCGGGCGGCGACTACGGCATGCCCACGAGTGACGAGTTCGTCACCGGCGGCGTTCACCAGCAGAATTTCGAGGGCGGCAATTTCACGTGGTCGGCGGGCGATGGCGCGGCCAAGGAACATCCGGGAACGAAGACACCGGGGTTGATCATATCGCCCGGCGCGGTTTCCGCGGGTAGCCATGCGCGGCTCGCGATCGTCGGCTTTCCGGCCAACAGCACCGTCAAGGTATCGATCACCGGTCAGCCCGATTTCACCGTGACCACCGCCAACGGGTCTTACAGTTGGGACATGTTCTTCGCGCTGAATGCCAAGAGCGCGAGC
>JAOAPT010000018.1 GCA_025463045.1 Candidatus Solibacter sp. | reverse complement strand
GCGGCGGCGGTGGCGGTGGCGGTGGCTTCGGTGGTTTCGGCGGCGGCCAGGGCGCGCTCGTCGAGCCCGGCACTTATATGCTACGGCTGACCGTCGGCGATAAGGTCGTCAACTCCTCCGTGGTCGTAATGGAGGATATCTGGATGCGTCCTCAGTAAGCAAAAGTAAATCTGCAAGAAAACTGCCCGGAGCGTGCGAACGCTTCGGGCTTTTTTTGCGCTTCGGAGTTAGAATCGTGAGTTAGTCAACGGAGGAAGCCGATGTACCGAATTACCAAATCGATCGGACTGTTCACGCTTGCGTGCGCCCTGAATGCGGCCGTCAAGCTGCCCGCGCTGATCTCGGACCACATGGTGCTGCAACAGGGACAACCGGTGCGCGTGTGGGGATCGGCCGATCCCAACGAGTCTGTCAAAGTGGAATTTCAGGGCCAGAGCGTCGCCGTGACGGCGGCGCAGAACGGGAAGTGGGCGGCGTGGCTGAAGCCGCTGGTGGCCGGCGGCCCGCTCGAAATGACGATCAACGGCAACATCATTAAGGATGTGCTGGTGGGCGAGGTGTGGCTGGGCTCCGGCCAATCGAACATGGAGTTCCGGCTGCAGACCGCGGTCAATCACGATGAAGAGATCGCCAACGCGAATTATCCGATGATGCATCTCTTCCAGGTGAAGAAGGCCGTCGCGGACCAGCCCGCGGAAGACGTCGTGGGCACGTGGCAGGTCTGCGCGCCGGCGAGCGTTAAGGGATTCTCGGCCGTGGAATATTTCTTCGGGCGCCACCTGCTCAACAACCTTCACGTACCGATGGGGCTGATCGAAAGCGATTGGGGCGGCACGCCGGCCGAGTCGTGGACGTCGCGGGAGGCGGTGCAGGCCGACCCCGCACTGAAGTTCGTCAACGAGAATTGGGACAAGGTGATGGCCAACTATCCGGCCGCCAAGGAGCGCTACGACACGGTCACGATTCCGGCATGGGAGAAGGCGGTGGCCGACGCGAAGACGGCCGGCAAAACGCCGCCGAACCGTCCCGGCGGCCCGCAAGGGACCGGACATCCGAACACGCCCGCCGGGTTGTACAACGCGATGATCGCGCCGCTGGTGCCGTACGGAATTCGCGGCGCCATCTGGTATCAAGGCGAATCGAATGCGAATGAGGCGAACGCGTATCGCTACCGCCGCCTGTTCGGCGCGATGATTCAGGACTGGCGCAATCGCTGGGGACAGGGCGATTTCCCGTTCCTCTTCGTGCAGCTTGCCAACTTCCACAGCAACCCGTACTGGCCGGTGCTGCGTGAATCGCAGACCGAGACGCTGCGCCTGGCGAATACCGGGATGGCGGTGATCCACGACGTCGGCGAATCGAAGGACATTCACCCGAAGAATAAGCAGGACGTGGGACTGCGGCTTGCGCTCGCGGCGCGCGCGATTGCGTATAAGCAAGGCATCGAATACGCAGGGCCGATGTTCCAGGTGGCGACGCCCGAGAACGGTGCGATGCGCGTATACTTCGCGCACGCCGACGGCATGCGGAGCAGCAATCACGAGGCGATCACGGGGTTTGAGATTGCCGGCGCCGACGGCAAGTACGTGGCGGCGGAAGCGAAGGTCGATGGCAATACGATCGTCGTTTCGAGCCCGCAGGTGGCGAGCCCGATGACGGTGCGCTACGCATGGGCGGACGACCCGGTGTGCAATCTCGTGAATCAGGTCGGGCTGCCGGCGAGCAGTTTCCGGAGCGATCAGCCGCACTACCAATAAGGGCGAACTCCGTTAAGGACACACACCAATCCGAGCCGCGACGGTTACGGAGCGGTGGTCACGCGACCACCGCTCCCTCGCTCGCCAAAGCGCGAGTCACGCTCGCGGCTCCGATTGGGCTAGGGCTTCATCGCCTCTTATAGGCCGCACCTCGTATTGAAGCTGCGCTCCGATCACTTCGCGGGCAGATATTTCTTGGGAAGCTTCAAAGCCATCGAGCCGGCGACTGTCACCACGTCATACCTGCCGACCGCGCCGATCAACTGATGTGCGGCCCACGGTTCCAGTTGGTATTCGTTGACCAGCCAGCGGACCATATCGGTGGTGGCGAGTTGTAGTGCGCGGTCGAGCGAACTGGCGAATTCCGGCTGCGAGCCGAGGCTGATCAGGGAATCCGCGGTTTCGACACGCGGCCCGGTGACCTGCGCGTGCTTGCGCACTTCGACCGAAAACTCAACATCCATCGAGGTCTCGATGCCGGTGCCGGTGGGCTCGCCATCGGCCATCAAGGCGTGGCCGTCGCCGAGAAACAGCAGCCCGCCGGGATGAAACACGGGCAGGATCACAGTGGCGCCTTCGCCGATCTCGTTGTAATCGAGATTGCCGCCATAGTTTCCCGAGGGCGCGGAGGTGGGCGCGAAATCTCCCGGAGCGGCCACGCCGATGCAGCCGAGCATGGGCCGAACCGGAAATTCCAATTTCACTTTGGAGCTGACGGGCTCGCGCAGCCGCACCGTGCCGCGCGCGAGATCGATATCCCAGGGCAGCACGTTGTCGCGGCCTTTCCGCACGGCGTCGGCCTTGTAGTGATTTGGATAGATGGTCTCCACGTAATCCGCGGTGAGCGAGAAGAGGCCCAGGCGGTACGCCGAATATCCCCAATTCCGATTCAGGCGGACCTTGCGCAGCTTGACGATCAGCGCGTCGCCGGCTTCGGCGCCTTCGATGTAGTAGGGTCCGGTGAGCGGGTTGCTGCCCGGCGACATCTGTTCGTTGCGCTCATTCTGTCCGCCGGAATCCAGCGTTTTGGTGGGGACGACTTCGCCCGGCTTGATGCGCTGGAAGACAGGGTTGGTGTGGGAGAAGGTGCGGTAGTACGGCTGCGCGGCGAGGGACGCCGCGAAGAGCAGTGCGATCGTGTAGCGCATTTCTCATGTTGGCACACCGGCAAGCGCCAGGTAGATACCCTTCGCCATCTCCGTGAGCCGAAGACATCGCGTGCATCTCGCTGGCGACCTCACGACACGCGGATCACGGGACGCTTGGCCGCGTACGGTCACCTTCTCTTCCATTTCCGGCATGTAATCGCCCCGCCGCCTACACCTACGTACTGGGTTAGGCTGGTAAGAGAAATCAGTTTGCGGCCCAAGCGGTGCTCCCATGCTCATTCGGCCAATAGACTACTTTCTGGTGGCCTGGTTCGCCCTCGGTGCGGCATCGACGATCTACGTCGGCATCGACCAGTATCGAAACAATCCCGAGCCGGCAGTGATGAAGTGGGGATTTATCCTGGTCACCCTCTACATGGGGCCCCTCGGCCTTTTGCTATATGTGCTCGCCGACAAGGAGCCGCGGCCTGGCGAACACGAAGAGTTCATCAAGCCGCTCTGGAAACAAGGCGCCGGTTCGACCATCCACTGCGTCGCTGGTGACGCCACCGGCATCATCCTGGCGGCTGTCGTGACGGCTGCTCTCGGACTCCCCATGTGGCTTGACTTGATCGTCGAATACACGGCGGGCTTCGCCTTCGGCCTTTTCATTTTCCAGTCCCTGTTCATGAAGTCGATGATGGGCGGAACGTATTGGGAGAACGTCAGAAAGAGCTTCCTTCCCGAATTCATAAGTATGAACTTCATGATGGCGGGGATGGCACCGACCATGTGTTTTCTGATGATGGGCCGCGACATGCGGGCTATGGTGCCAACGGAACTCTTGTTCTGGGGTGTCATGTCCGCGGGCGTCATCGCTGGGTTCGTCATGGCATACCCGTGGAACGTTTGGCTGGTTTCGCAAGGCCTGAAGCACGGCCTCATGACGGTTCGAAAACCAGAATCGAAATTCGACATGGCGGTAACGAACGCCCGGAGGAGTTCCGACGGCGACCATGGAAGCACGCACGAGCACAACGCACTCGAAGCACCGGCTCAACATGGTGCACACGCCCATACTATGCAGTCCTCGGTGACACCTGCCCAACTCGCCGCCGTGAGCGGTGTCTCGCTGCTGGCATTAGCTATCGGCATGATTGCGCCCGCGAACTGGGTAAACCTCAGGCTCTCTGCCCATCAAGTAGGCGGCGTCATCATGCCGCCAGGAATGATTATGGACCGCGACACGCCGGCGGAAGCCATGCTCGACATGGCAGCAGTCGATCCGCGGCAGGTCACGGCCCTTCATGGACTCGAAGAACGGGGCGGCCGGGAGCTTATGCCCAGCGTCGAGAACGGTGTGAAGGTATTCTCTCTGACCACGTCAGTCTTTCGCTGGACTATCCTTCCGGGAGTTACCGTGGACGCCTACGGCTTCAACGGTCAGGTGCCCGGTCCGACTCTGCGATTCCGCGAAGGAGATCGCGTGCGGATTGACGTGACTAACCGCCTGCCCGAAACGACCACTGTCCACTGGCACGGTCTGATCCTGCCAAACATCATGGACGGGCCTGCGCACATTACCCAAGAGCCCATCGAAAACGGGCAGATCTACCACTACGCCTTCACCGTCGTTCAAACAGGGACCTACTTTTATCACTCGCACGACCATGTCGATCGTCAGCAGGCGCTGGGACTTTATGGGGTCCTGATCATCGATTCCGCCACACCCGATGCGTCGCTCGCCGCGGATCACGAATACACACTTCAAATTCAGGAGTGGCTTAAGCGCGAAGGGCTCACGTACCCCGCCATGCCTATGGACGGGGCGCAGCCCAATTTTTTCACCTTCAACGGCAAGGCGTTCCCCTCGACTGACACGATCCACATGAAGGTTGGCGAGACGCTGAAGGTGCGGATGGTAGGCTCGAACAACGGCTTCATCCACCCGATCCATATACACGGTGGACCATTCCAAGTCGTGGCGCGTGACGGCACGACATTGCCCCCCGCGGCCAGGTTTTCGGCAGACACTATCAACATAGGCCCAGGCCAGCGCTATGACGTGATCTGGAAGGCGCTGAATCCCGGAAAGTGGCTGATCCATTGCCACATCGGACACCACACGACCAACAACAACGTCGAAACGAACGGCGGCGGCGGCTTAATGATGATTGTCGATGTTGGCCCTTGAAGAGCGGGCCCAGGCTAGACGAGGTACCAGAGATTGCCCGCGACGTCTTTGACGCTGGTCGGAGATGTCGACTCGGCGCCGCATTCGAGCGCCCGCGCATGCGCGGCATTCACGTCGGCGACATTAAGTACGAACATGCCCGGCATCGGCTGATAGATCCCCGCGGCGTCGATCAGTTCCATGGCGGAGTTGCCGAGCTTGAGCGTGGTGTGGAGGATCGCGCCCTCGGGCGATACGGCGCGCCCGAGTTCGACGGCATCGAACGCGCGCACCAGAAAATCGATGACGGGTTCGGCTTTCAGCGGCTGCAGATAAGGCTGCACGGTGGGCGCGCCTTCCGAGAAATAGTTTTCGCCGTGGAAGGTGGCGATGTACCAATTGTTGCCCGCGGGATCTTTCACGTTCGCGGTACGCTCTCCCCACTCCTGGTCGGCGGGGACCTGCAGCGATTGCGCGCCGCGATCGATCGCGCGGCGGTAAGCGGCATCGACGTCCGGCACGTAGATGTGGAAGGCCATCGGATGCGCCTCGCCCTGCCATGCGGCATCGGCGCCGCCGCCGCCGATCATCAGTTGCGTATCGCCGATTTGCACCTCGGTGTGGAGCCCGCCCGCGGAGCCGATCGCGCGGAACTTTTCGGCAGCACCGAAGACCTCGGCAAGAAATAGATTGAGCGCCGGAACGTCGGAGACGACCGGATAAGCGGTGAGCGTCTGTTTCTGCATAATGCCTTCCTGGTAGTCTATCCGGAATCTAAGCGCGGTGACTTCATCCGATCTATTCTGATAGGGTCGCCATCTGTTCGGGGCAACACGAGGATCATGATCAAACGCCTGCCGATCGTCATTGTATGCCTGTGGCTGCAGTCGCCGGCCACCGGACAAAAAGGGCAGGCCGCGCCGAAAGCGGAACCGGCAATCCAGGACAACAGTTTTCTGATTGAAGAAGCCTACAATCAGGAACACGGGGTGGTACAGCACATCAGTACATTCACGCGGCTGTGGAACAGCAAGGACTGGAGCTACAGCTTTACGCAGGAGTGGCCGCTGCCTGGAAACTGGCGGCACCAGTTCAGCTACACCCTGGTCGGGATGCACGCGGGCGGCTATTCCGGCACGGGCGTGGGGCTGGGAGACGCGGCATTCCACTATCGATATCAACTGATCGGCGATGGAGACAGCCGGTTCGCCTTCGCGCCGCGCATGTCGCTTCAGGTTCCGCTCGGCAGCGTCGAGGCGGGGCGCGGCGCCGGGGCAGTTGGAGTGCAGACTAATCTGCCGTTCAGCGTCGTGTTGCACCGGCGGCTGGTCGCCCATTGGAATGGGGGAAGCACGTGGATTCCACATGCCCAGGATGCGCTGGGTCATCGCGCGTCGAGCGTGGGTTACAGCGTGGGACAGGGTCTTGTCTATCTGGCGAGCCCGCGAGTAAACCTGATGCTGGAGATGGCGGCGATCAACTTCCAGACCGTCACTGGGGACGGGGGGACGGAATGGTCGAGGGTCCGCTACGTGAGCCCGGGAGTGCGATGGGCATACAACTTGAAGAACGGCCTGCAGATTGTGCCGGGGGCCGCGATGCCGATCGGTTTTGCGGGCAGCAGCGGTGAGCGGGGAGTCTTCCTCTACCTCAGCCTGGAACATCCGTTCGGCAAATAACCGGCACAACTTATGCGACTGTAGAGAGATGCGGGGGATTGTGCGCTGAGCGGCCGCGCCGCGTTTCAACATCCGAACTTTCGTCTGTACATGACGGCGCGTTTTCTGGCGACCATCGCCGGTGAAATGCAGGCGGTTGCGGTGGCATGGCAGATCTACGGGATCACCGGCCGCGCGCTCGATCTCGGTCTGGTGGGACTCGCGCAATTCCTGCCGGGCGTCTTCCTCTTCCTGATCGCCGGGCAGACCGCCGACCGCTATCCGCGACAGCGCATTTTGCAATGCTGCTATCTTGCATTTTCGGGAATATCCGCGCTGCTTCTGGGGTTCACTGTTTACGGCCTTCCCACAATCTGGCCGATTTATGGCGTGCTGTTGTTGAACGGCGTGGTGCGCAGCTTCAACGGTCCGGCGTCGCAGGCATTTCTGCCGCTGGTGGTGCCGGAAGATATCTTCCCCAACGCGGTGGCCTGGTCGTCGAGCGTCGGACAGGGCGGGATGATCGTGGGCCCGATGATCGGCGGGCTGATCTACGGTATCAGCGGTAGTCCGGCACCGGTGTATGGGTGTTCGATGGCGGCGTGCCTGACGGCCATGGTACTTATGACGGCGGTGCGCGTGCAGGCAGTACAGCGTCCGCGAGGGATCGCACGGCGCGGCGTGGTGCTCGACGGACTGCGCTATCTGTGGCGCGCCAAGCTCACGTTGGGCGCGATTTCGCTCGACATGTTCGCCGTGCTGCTGGGCGGCGCGGTGGCATTGCTTCCCGTCTTCGCGCGCGATATTTTGAAGGTCGGAGCGACAGGCCTGGGGATCCTGCGCGGTGCGCCGGGTGCCGGGGCGGTGATCATGGCGATCGTGCTGGCGCACTGGCCGTTGAGGCGCCACGCGGGAGCCATCATGTTGTGGTGCGTGGCAGGTTTCGGCACGTTCACGCTGGTCTTTGGTCTCTCGCGGAATGTCGTGCTTTCGGTGGCGGCGCTGGTGCTGATCGGTGCGTGCGATATGGTGAGCGTGATCGTGCGCCATACCCTGGTGCAGATTTCGACGCCCGACGAGATGCGCGGGCGGGTGAGCGCGGTAAACATGATTTTCATCGGGGCATCGAACGAGGTCGGGCAGTTTGAATCGGGACTGACGGCAGCGTGGTTCGGGGCGGTGCCGGCGGTGATTCTGGGCGGGGTGGGGACGATTCTGATCGTGGCTCTGTGGGCAACCCTGTTCCCCGAATTACGCAGAGTGAATGAGTTGCAACCGCCGCGGCCGAAGTGACATCCAACAGACACATTCGTCTGACTATAGAGAAAGAGGTTAGTATGCGTAACAATTGGAAGTCGATCGCAGTGCTGTTGTGGCTTGGGCTGGCTTTGAGCGGACTCGTGTTCGGCCAGGCCTCGGCAATCAATGGAGAAATCACAGGTACGGTTACGGATGCCTCGGGCGCTACCGTGGCTGGTGCAACCGTGCAGATTACGAACGTCGACACGGGTTTCAAGCAGTCGGGCAAGTCCGGCGAGAACGGGCTGTACCGCTTCACGGTGCTGCCGCTCGGCACCTATGAAGTGCAGGTGACGGCGACCGGGTTTGGCGCGATCCGCAGCACGGGCAACGTGCTTTCGGCGGGCGCGACGACCACGGTCAATATTGCGCTGCCGGTCGCGGGCACGACGACGATGGTGGAAGTGGTGGCGACGGCGGCGATCACAGAGCCGAGCCGCACCGACATCGGGAGCACGCTCAGCGAGAATATGACGCGCAACCTGCCGCTGGTTTCGCGCAACCCTTACAACTTCATTTTGTTTCAGCCCAACGTCAGCGGACGCGCCAACACGGAATTCGGCGTACCGCGCAAGATCAACGCCAACGGCTTTAACGGGCGCATCAACTATCAACTGGATGGCAGCAACAATACGGAAAGCGATCGCGCCGGCATTCGCCTGATTCCGATTTCCGACAACTACGTGGCCGAGGTGCAGCAGGTCTCGAACGGCTTCGCGCCTGAGTTCGGCAACACCGTGGGCACGGTCTTCAACACGGTGACCAAGAGCGGCTCGAATGAATTTCACGGTGAAGGTTCGTACCTGTTCCGGCGCACGGATTTCAGCGCCAAGCCGAAGCTGCTCTCTTCCACCGCGCTGGTCCCTGAAGTAAACGTCGATTCGTATTCGGTGGATGGCGGCGGGCGTGTGATTAAGGACAAGCTGTTTTTCTTCGGCGGCTTCGAGCACGTGAAGCGCGATCTGCCGGGCGTGGTGACGGTGAGCGCGGCGAACATCGCAGCGCTCGGATTGCCGGCCAGCTACGCCGACCCGATCCCATTCCGCCAGAGCGTGTACTTCTACATGGGCAAGGCCGACTGGCAGATCAACGAAAAGAATCGCCTCTCGGTGCGCTACATGCATCACGCCAACGATTCGCCGTACAACAACGGCTCGATCGGTGGACTGAATCTGGTGTCGCAGTCGTACAATTTCGTGGACCGCTCGCACGTCGGCGCGGTGCAACTGATCTCGACGATCAACGACCACATGGT
>JAOAPT010001033.1 GCA_025463045.1 Candidatus Solibacter sp. | reverse complement strand
CCTGAATTACCGCACAGGGCTCTTGATTCCCAACACGGAAGTGTGGATTGGGGACGTGCTCTCGATGCGGATTAATTCGCTCGCGTGTAAGGGAGAAGAGCTCGATCCGGAACTCGGTGTCATCGGAGTATTCGGCGATAGCGCAACCTTCGGATCACTCACCGACGCATGGCCGTTTCATTTGGGAATTACGGGCTATCAGGCGCTGCTCACCGCCGTGGAAGGCCACGATTTCACGCGTATGTATCAGCGCTACCAGGAACTGCGGGAGACGGTACGCTTCGAGGCAGTGATCGTCGCCGGAAGCTGGCACAATCTCACATACAACCGGCACGACGAAGTTTACTGGAACGAGATGTTCGATTCGTTTTGCGGCAAAGATCACAAAACGGCTTTGTGTACGTTGCCAGCCGGCATAGATGAAGATGCGTGCAACCGCGGAATCGATCACCTGGTTTCGGGCGGCGCGAAGGGGCTTCCCTTCGCCCCGTGGGGAAACTGGCCGACGAACGCCGAGAAGACCCGCGAAATCTACAGCGGGCTGCTGCGCTACAACGCCTGTGTTCGACGCTACTGCAAGGCTTTCGGCACCATCCTGATCGATCTCTTCGATGCGTATCAGCCCGGCGAACCCGAACTGCTGGCGTCCGGCTTCCACGACCCCTGTCACCCGCGTCCTGAAATCTATCCACTGCTTGCCGCAGTGGCACGCAAAGCGCTAGAGCCTCGCCTCCCAGTGCGGCCGCCGAGCGGCCGACAGCGTCCGCTTGTGCGCGTAGCCGCCGCAGCAGCAACTGCGGTCTTAACCGCGAGCGGCACCCCCGCAGGTCCGCAACTACCGAGCACGCAAGTGTACCCGCTCTGGTGACAGGCCCGAACATGCGCATTCTTGGAGTCTCCTGTTTCTACCACGACGCCGCCGTTGCGTCGATTGACGATGGGCGCATCACTTTCGCGATTCACGAGGAACGTCTCAGCCGTTGTAAACACGATGCCGCGCTTCCCCGGCTCGCCATCCGCGCCGCACTCGAACACAACGGCTGGAGCGCCGCGGACGTCGATCGCGTCGTATTCTACGAAGACCCCGCGCTGAAGCTGCGCCGCCTGGAAGATCAGGTGAAACGCTTCTGGCCGGAGAGCCGCTTCCTTAAGGACGTCGGCATTCCCACGTACCTCGAGAAGAAGTACCCGGTTGCCGACGTCCTCCGGCAGGAGTTTGGATTCCGCGATGTAGTGTCCGGCAATCATCACATGTCGCACGCCGCGTCCTCGTTCTACACGTCCCCATTTGAGAACGCCCTGGTCTTGACGCTCGATGGCGTGGGCGAATACGAAAGCGCAGCCGTTTTCCTAGGCGAGGGCAATTCGCTCGAGCGCGTGCTCTCGATCAATTTCCCGGATTCGCTCGGACTCTTTTACTCGGTGTTCACGCATTATCTAGGGTTCGAAGTCAACGAAGGCGAATACAAGGTGATGGGCCTCGCGCCTTACGGCAAGCCCACGATGATCGACCGCATTCTTGATGAAGTTCTGCTGCTGGAAGAGGACGGGACCTTCCGGCTGAATCTGGACTACTTCAACTTCTGCGGTGTCGAGCGGCACTACCGCGACCGTCTCATCACCCATCTCGGTGTGCCTCCGCGCTCCGCGTCGGATCCGATGACCCAGGAACATTGCGACCTGGCGGCGAGCGTCCAGCTTGCGCTCGAAGAGGCGGTCTGCAACCTGATGCGCGCGATGCTCGTGCGCTACCCGACCCACGACGTCTGCCTGGCGGGAGGTGTCGCGCTGAATTGCACTGCGAACGCGCGCCTGATCCGCGAATTCGACATTCGCCTGCACATTCATCCCGCGGCGGGCGATGCGGGCGGCGCGCTGGGCGCCGCGCTGCACGAAACCGCGAAACACGCCGCACCGGACAACCTGGTGCGTCCGGAGTTCACTCCGTATCTGGGCGTCTCGTTCTCCGCGCCGCAGATCGAGCGGGCACTAGCCGAACGCGGCGTGCAATGGAAGCGCGAGGCGAACATCGGCAAATACCTGGCCGGCCGCCTGGCGGAGGGCGATGTGGTGGCGATTGTTCACGGGCGCGATGAGTGGGGACCGCGAGCGCTCGGGGCGCGCAGTATTCTGGCCGATCCGCGGCGCGCGGAGATGAAGGATCATCTCAACGCAAAGATCAAATTCCGCGAAGAGTTCCGCCCGTTCGCGCCAGTCGTGATGGAGCAGCATTACGGTGAGTACTTCGAGACGCTCGGCATGGCAAGTAGTCCGTACATGCTGTTCACGCATCGCGCGCTGAAGCCGGACGCAATCGCTGCCGTGGTGCACGCCGACGAGACCAGCCGCGTGCAAACCGTAAATGCGCAGCAGAACGCCTACCTGTACGACGTCCTGCGCGAGTTTGACGCGCTGACCGGCGTCCCGGTGTTGATCAACACCAGTTTCAACCTCCGCGGAGAGCCGATTGTCTCCAGCCCGGCAGACGCGCTCAAGACCTTCTACGCGTCGGGCATCGATTGCCTGGCGATCGAAACCTACGTAGTCGAGAAGACCCCCGGCAGTTGAGCACTCCTTAATACAAGGGGTCGTTTCGAACGGTGTGATACATTGAGGGCTCAGAGCGCCGAACCCAGCCGCGCCAGCCTTCTTTGTCTTCCTTTGTTATCGCGCTGAGATTCGACTCTAGCAACTTATGGCAGTCAATTCAGATCCACGATTCGTGCGCTATCTTTTGGACCAGCACGTTCTGCGCAATCGACCGTTTTCCTTGGTCGACGTAGGTGCCAGCGGCGGCATCGAACAGCACTGGCGTCATTTTGGCGACTCACTTCAAGCAGTGGGGTTCGATCCCTTAATCAAGGAGGTTGAACGGCTGAACGCAACCGAGCTGAATCCTAACGTCCACTACGTAGCTTCACTTGTCGGGTGCCGGGAAATTGCCAAACAAGAGCTGAATAACGTCTTCAGTACAGATCCCCACTGCCGAACCAGTTCTGTACGCGCCTGGGAGTTGCTGAACTGCAACTACCCTGCCACGTACTACGATCAGACTCACGATGGATCCGCTTCCTCGGATTTGATCGAACTCGACGAGTATCTTGAGCAGAACCCCTCCGACGTCGATTTCATCAAAGTTGACACAGACGGCGATGACTTGGCCGTTCTTTTGGGCGCCAGCAGGTTACTATCCGGCACAGGCCCCATCGCGCTAGCGGTGGAAACTCTCCTGGTAGGATGCAGGCTCCCCAGCAGCAACCTCTTCGCAAATGTCGATAACTACTTACAGGGACTCGGCTATTCGTTGTTCTCATTTGAACCGAGGCTTCACACGAGGGCGGCTTTGCCAAAATCGTTTCGTGGCGGCCAGCCCGGCGACACGTTTGCCGGACAAGCTCGCTGGGCCGACACGATATTTTGCCGAGACGTTTGTATACCTGGTTACGAAGCGCATTTCGATGTGACGCTGACTCCGGAAAAACTACTGAAACTCTGCGGCGTTTTTGAAATTTTTTGCCTGGAAGACTGCGCCGCGGAAGTCCTCATCAATTTCCGGGAACGTGTGGAGACGTTGATTGACGTGGACTATTGCCTTGACCTCCTGACTCCTCCTTTGCCCGATGGGAGCAGGCTGCCATATCGCGAGTATATTGAATTCTTTGAGAAGCATGTGGAGACATTTTATTCGGGGACCGGAACGCTGGCAGAGTTGGAGGCCGCCAAAGAACACCTGGGTCATCAACAGCAGATCGTCCGCCTGGAAGAACAGTTGGCACTCAAAGACGACGAGAACAGAAAGCTGCGAATCCTCCTGCAAGAGGCCAACGTCCCGCACCTGCAAGCCCAACTGAAGAACTCCGAGCTCGAGTGCGCCGAGCTCCGCTATTCGATCGAGAGTAGCCTTGCGCTCAAGCTGGCGCGCTCCCTCCCGCGAATTCCC
The DNA here is from genome assembly GCA_025463045.1 of Candidatus Solibacter sp. GTDB lineage: Bacteria > Acidobacteriota > Terriglobia > Bryobacterales > Bryobacteraceae > Solibacter. The sequence continues at coordinate 3,842 of JAOAPT010001033.1, read as the reverse complement.
GCGCCTCTTCGTGCGCTGTTCAGAAAGAGACCGTAGTCCCAAGATGCAGGTATCGATCCCGAGGAATGGCAAGGGGAATCGAGCCAGCCTTCTGGTGCCAAGCTCGGATGTCCCCCGTTGAACGCCTGCACATCTGGGAATTAATCTGGGAATGGCGGTCCTGTGGCAATCATGAAATATCGCGCTAGAATATACGCTCCGCAATACAGATTAGGATATGACTGGCACAGCACTATTGGCGGTAGCGTCGCGCGCGCGGCGGCTGTACGCGGCGCGCATCGCGAACACCGCGTCGGCGCCGGCGTGGTGGACATCGGTGATTCTGACCGCCAGTTCCAAGCGTCAGGCGGAACGGTACGAGTGGGAGATCCAACGGAGGCAGGAAGGCGGCAAGATTCCCGCGGGCGTCACGTACCTGGTGGTGCCGGACTTCGACGATCAGCGGATTGGAAGCGGCGGCGCGACGCTTAATGCCCTGCGCGCCTGGATCGGTCCGGAGCGTTTGAAGCACTCCGGGGGAGAGGATCTCGCCGGCTGGTGGGAACGCCAGCGCGTACTGATGATTCACGCGGGCGGCGATTCGCGGCGCCTGCCGCAATACTCCCTCTCCGGCAAACTCTTCAGTGCCGTCCCGGTGCCGACCCCGTGGGGCGAAGCGAGCACCGTGTTCGACGAGATGCTGGCGCTCTCCACCGATTGGGTCAAGCGCCTGCCCTCGGGACTCGTGGTCGCATCCGGCGACGTGATCCTCACTTTCGAAAGCGCCGGCGTCGATTGGAGCCGGCCCGGTGTGAGTGGGGTCGCCATGCTCCAACCCGCCGTGACCGGCACGCAGCACGGCGTCTACGTCACCAATGAACAAGGGCGGATCTATGCGTTCCTGCAAAAGCCGTCACTCTCCGAATTGAGCGGGTCGGGCGGTTTGCTGAAAGACGATCAGGTGGCGCTCGATACGGGCCTGCTGCGTTTCGCTCCCGAAGTCGCCGCGCGGTTGACCGAACTGGGCGGCGTCATCGAGGAGTCCGCGGTGCGCGGGAAGCCGGCGGCGATCGACCTCTACGAGCACGTCACGATGGCGCTCACCGGGCAGTGGACGCCCGATCCGCACGACGACCCCGCGTATCATGCCCTCGCCGGCGCGCTCAAGGATACGCCCTTCTGGTGCTCCGTCGTTTCCGGCGATTTCACCCACATCGGCACCACCGTGCTCTTCCGCGAACTGATGACCAGCGGGCAAGCCTTCAGCGAACTCTACGAGGGACAGCAGCGCGTCGGCGTGACGCGCCAACCTGGAGTGCGCTCCGCCGGAGTGGTAATCGACAGTGTCTTCGCCGGCGGCGCGGATCTCGGTGCGGGCACCGTCGCGATCGATTGTCACCTCGACGCGCACGTGCGCGCCGAGTCGGGCTCGCTGCTCCACGGGCTCGACGGCATCGCCGGAGAAATCGATATTCCGGAGGACTGCGTGATCCATCAGCTTCCGGTCGAGCTGCCCTCGGGCCGCGCCGGCGTCGTCATCCGCGTCTATGGCGTCAACGACGATGCCAAAATGTCCGTCGCGCGCGGCAACGCCACGTGGTTCGGGCGTCCGCTGCTCCAGGAATTGGAATCGCTCGGGCTTTCCGCGGAAGACGTCTGGCCGGGACTGCCTCGTGAAGAGTGGACGCTGTGGAATGCTCGCCTGTTCCCCGTGACTACGGTCGACGAGGCGTGGGCCTGCGCGCGCTGGATGCTGGAGCTCTCCAACGATTACTCCGTCGCGAAGTGGAGGGCGCACATCCTGATCTCGATGGGCAGCGGTGCGCTCTACGCCGACAACGCCGCCCTCGAAGCCGCCCGCTCGCGCCGCCTGCAGGCGACCTGGCGCATCCTAGCGCTCTCCCTGGTGGACTCCGGCGCTGACATCCGCCCGCTGCTCGCCAACGCCCCCGGCATCGTCGCGCTGAGTGAAACCGGTACCGCGCTGTGCACTCGGGCGCGCGAACTCGAGTCCAACGCGCCGACCGACTCCGCCAGCCGCTACTACGCAGCCAGTCTCTTCTTCGGACAGGCCGGCTTGGTCGACGAGGCCGGCGAAGCACGCACCTCCGCCTTCCGCCTCGTCGAACGCGCCGTGCAGTCCGGCAATTACGAAGGCAGCACTTTGGTCGGCGCCGCATGGAAGGCCGCCGAGGTGACAGTGGAAGCTCCCGCCCGCATCGATCTCGGCGGCGGTTGGAGTGACACGCCGCCCTTCTGCCTAGACTGGGGCGGCACTGTGCTCAACATCGGCGTGCTGTTGAACGGCACGTGTCCGATCCGCACCACGCTGCGGCGCCTGGCCGAACCGTTGGTGCGCTGCGTTTCAGAAGAGGACGGCCTGTCCGCCGAATACCGGACCACCGCGGAAATTCTGCAGCCCTCGCAGCCCGGCGATCCTTTCTCGATTCCGCGCACCGCGCTCGGCATGACCGGCATCTTCCAAGCCGGCGAGGAACTCGCGAGCCTGCTCCATCGCCTCGGCGGCGGCATCGAAATTCGTACCACTGTCGCTCTCCCGATGGGCTCCGGCCTCGGCACCAGCAGCATTCTCGCCGCCACCGTACTCCGCGGCCTCTCCGAAATGCTGGGCGTCGAACTCACCGGCCAGGCGCTCAGCGAACAGGTCATGCGCCTCGAACAGCGCATGACCACCGGCGGCGGTTGGCAGGACCAGGCCGGCGGAATCTTCCCCGGTGCCAAACTCTGCGTCACCGGACCGGGGCTGCACCAGCGCATCCGCGTGCAGCCGCTCCTGTGGACTCCCGAGCGCCAGCGCGATTTCGAGCAGCGCGTCGTGCTCTACTACACCGGCATCCAGCGCGTAGCTCGCGGACTCCTGCGTCAGGTGGTCGGCCGCTACCTTGCGCGCGAAACCGCCTGCGTGCAGGTGCTGCACAGCATCAAGACGCTCGCCATGGAAATGGTCTACGCGATCCAGGAGGGCGAGTGGCAGCACCTCGGCGAACTGCTGGATCGTCACTGGGAGCTGAATAAAACGCTCGACCCCAATACGGCAAATGCGCCCATCAACGCGCTGCTCGATGTCGCGCGCCCCTACATTCACGGCGCGAAATTAGCGGGCGCCGGCGGCGGCGGATTTCTGATCCTCGTTGCGCGCGAGCCTCATGCGGCCGCGGAATTGAAGGAATTCCTCCGGACACGCGATTCTAACCAGGGCGCCGTTTACGACTGGAAGATCGCGCGCGAAGGCACGCGAGTCAGCAAGTCGGAGTAGATCCCGATCCGGCTTCTGCATTTCGCCAGTCGGCAAGTTGACTACTTGCCCGGACAGGCCTAAAGCCGAGCGGCACTTCTGCCGAAAGACTAACTGACGACTATGGCCTGCAGTCTTTTTCCCGCCTTCATATTTTCCTGCGCTTTAGCAGCGCGATCCGGTGGCGCTACCGGAATCGCAGTGGACCTGCAGTGGAGCGCTGCGGCGCGAACGGAGACACAACCCCCTGGGCAGAATTACCGGGCGAGCACCCGCCAGGGCGAAGGGTACGCGTTCGTGGATAGATTGCTGATCGAAGACGTTGATCGTGTGAAAGCGGCGTCGATCCCGGAATGGCCCTCACGCCGCGGCGGCCACGCTTACGATTTGCGCATGCCTCAGACGGGCGCGGAACGGATCCCTGTCCGACCCGCAAGTCCTCGACCTCACGTACCCGCTTCAGTGGCCGCAGCCTATGGGTCCGTGGACGTTTCCATGCACACAGCTGATACCGGCGGGGCAAGCAGCGGATGGCAATTGCGGGGGACGTGGACCGTGCCGTCGTCTGTCGTCAGCGTCACAGCGGATAGCGTTTCGCCGAGTTCCG
>JAOAPT010001032.1 GCA_025463045.1 Candidatus Solibacter sp. | reverse complement strand
GACCTGATCCTGACGTTTAAGTAATCGACATCTCTGCTCGCCTTACGGCAAATCGCCGAAGTCGTGAAACTTGTGGGTCACGCCCTCCGGCGTCACCGTGACGATCCGCATTCCCGATTTCGCGCCGCCGAGCGGCATCCCCACCGGACCCGTCGTCACCATCTCCAACTCCCCGTCGCGCCCGAGCTCATTCCGGTGATAATGTCCCGCGAAGACCTGCTTCACGCCGTAATCGTGCATCACTTTCAAATATTTTTGCCGCACCGTAAGCGGCACGTTGAAGTACTCGTCCTTCTCGCCCCCGTCCTTCAAGAAAAACGAAATATGCTGGAACACGATCACGTGCTTCGCGCCCGACTGCTTCGCCTTCTCGAGCTCGGCGCGAAACCACGTCTCCATTTTCGCGGCCTCGTCGGGGACCTTCTCCGCGCCCTTCTCCAAATTCGAATTCAGCACGATCCCGTAGATCTCGCCGCTGCGGAAGCCGTAATAATCCGGCCCGTAGCGTTCGCGGTACTTCGCGAGCGACTCCTTCGTGGGCTCGTTCCCCACGTCGTGATTGCCGGGCACGCTATATAGCTTGATCGCCGGATCCAGCTTCGCCGCGATCCGCTTGTACTCCGCTGCCTGCGCCGGGTCGGTCGACTTGTTGGTGAGATCGCCGGTCACCACAACGAACGCGGGCTTCAGCCGGTTCGCGTTGGCGATCGCGTACTCGAAATTCGCCGTCTCATGCGCGAAATCTACGTCCTTCGTGTACATCCCGAATTGCGGGTCCGACATCTGGATGAACGTCTGCGCGCTCAACGCGCCGGCGCACAAAAATACCGGTAAAAATCTTCGTAGTGTCATGGTTTGAGTAGTGTCATGGTTTGAGTTGATAGAAGCTGCCCAGCGGACCCGCACCTGCGAGATACTTGCGCGCGCGCACCAGTTCTGCGATCTGACGCACATGCCCCAAATCGTGCAGCGCCCATTCGTGCAGCATCTGCTCCAGCGTGATCGGCCCCACCTTCTGGTGAGTCGCCGTGCGCTTGCCGGCATTCTTCGGCAGGTCGCGCAGAAACTCGATATTGGTCTCGCGCTGCTCTTCGAAATGGTCGAACGAATCTTCAGGATCGGCGTCGCGATACAGCTCCAGGTGGAACTGCGCGTCGTCGGTTTCGAATTCCGGGTTTTCTTCTTTCATGAAGCGGTCGAGGCGCGTGCGATAGCAGTAGCCCTCGGAATGGCTCAGGTGCGCCAGCACTTCGCCCACCGAAAATCGATCGGGCGCGGGCTTCCAGCGCACATCTTCTTCCGTCAACTCCGCCATCAATCCGCGAAGAATGCTGGGGGTCGCTTCGAGCAGGTCGAGGCAGGGCAGGCCGTTGTCTTCCATCAGCTTTATCCTACAATGTTCTCGCCGCCATCCACGTGGATCGTGTTGCCCGTCATCCAATACGTCGCCGGATGGCAGAGCGCCGCGATGCAGCGCGCCACATCCTCGGGCGTCGTCAGCCGCTTGTTCGGGTTACGCAATCGCGCGATCTCCATCAACTTCTCGTGCCCCGGGATCAGGCGCAGCGCGGGCGTGTCCGTGACCCCCGCGAGAATCGCGTTCGCCGTGATCCCCGCCGGCGCCAGCTCCAGCGCCAGTTGCCGGATGTGGGCCTCGAGGATCGCCTTCGCCGCGCTCACCGGCCCGTATTCGGGAATCGCGCGCGTGCTTCCCGCGCTCGTCATCGCGAAAATGCGCGCGCCCTTGTCGAACAGCCCCGCCCACAGGCACTCCTGCACCCAATACACCAGTGAGTGCCCCATGATGTCGGCCGTCGATTCGATCTGTTTCTGGCTGGCGACACTCTCCGCTCCCGCGAGCGGCTTCAGCGCGCCCCACGCCAGCGAATGCAGCAGCACCCGCAGCGTGCCCGCCGATTCCGTCACGCGCCGCCGGATCTGCTCCACGCTCTCCTTGCGCTTCTCTTCATCGGCCGCATTCACGTTGAAGAACTCGCACTCACGCCCCGTCGCGCGGATCCGCTCCTGCACTTCCGCGACATGCGGCAGCTTATCGCGCCGGTCCATGTGGACCCCAAAAATATTCATCCCCGCCCGCGCCAGTTCCACGGCCGTCGCTTCCCCGAACCCGCTGCTCGCTCCAAGAATCAGCGCCCACGGCGCCTTCGCTTGTTGTGTCATCTCACTCCCTGTCGCTAATCGCGCGCGTTACGCCCGCGAAATCCAACGAAAAGCGCCCAATCGGAGCCGCAACCGTGAGGGAGCGGTCACCGAAGAGGGCCACCGCTCCCTCACGGTCGCGGCTCTGATCGGTCCGACCTACGTCGGCGTTCATCGGCGGCTGGCATTCTTCACTTCCCGAACCTCAATCTCCCGCTCATCATCCCCGCACGCCCGCAGATAAATCTCCGTTCGCTCCCGCGGCATCAATTCCGGAAATCGTTCGCCCCACTCGATCATCACCAACGCATCGCGATCGAACAACTCATCCAACCCGAGCGTCGCCACCTGCCGCGCTTCGTCCAGCCGGTACAAGTCGATGTGATACACCCTCGCGCCATACTCGTGGATCAACGTGAATGTCGGGCTCGACACTTCGTCATGCCCCGCCGCACCGCGTCCGTGCGCGATCCCCTTGGCGAGCGTGGTCTTCCCCGCGCCCAGATTCCCGATCAGCAGCACGACTCCGCGCCGCGGCAGTTCGCCCGCCAGCCGTTCGCCGAGCGCGATCGTCTCCTCCTCAGACGCCGTGCGATACTTCGGCACATTCCTCCATCGCATCGGGAAGGTACAGCAAAAGGTCGGTCGCGATCAGGTACTGCTCGCCGTTCGCCTCCGCGCCCAATTCGCCGGCGCGCCCGTGCAGATATACCGCCGCCGGCACCGCCTCGTCGGGACGCGCTGGAAACTGCGCCAGCATGCCCGCGATCAGTCCCGTAAGAATGTCGCCCGTGCCGCCAGTCGCCATCGCCGGACTGCCGGTGGGATTGATCCACACGCGCCCATCCGGAAATGCGATCACCGTCCGTTGTCCCTTGAGCACCAGCGTCACGCCGTGCTCCATCGCGTATCCGCGCGCGATCCCGATGCGGTCCGCCTGCACCTCCGCGGTCGATTTTCCGGTGAGCCGCGCCATCTCGCCTGGATGCGGCGTCAGAATCCGCGTTCTCCCCGCGGCCGCCGCCGGCGTCGGCACCAGCGCGTCGGCATCCAGCACCATCGGCTGTTCGAACGCTTCCCACATTCTGTTGACCAGCGCCGCGATGTGCGGCGCACGCCCGAGTCCCGGGCCCACCGCGATCACCGTCTTCCCCTCGGCCGCCGCCTGCACATCCGCGCTCAACGCGATCACGCCCGATTCCGTTTCGCGCAGCGGCTCCGTCATCAACTCCGCCGCGTGCATCGAAATCTCCGCGATCGCGCTCGCCGCCGATGCCACCGTCACCAGACCCGCGCCCGCCCGCAGCGCCGCCATCCCGCTCATCGCCGCCGCGCCCGATTTCCCGCGCGACCCCGCCACGATCAGCGCGTGTCCGTACGTGCCCTTATGTCCGGATGGCGCGCGCGGTGCCAGCAGCTCGCGAAACATCGCCGGCTCCACCACCGACCGCCACACGTGATCGTACAGCCGGGGAGGGCTGCCGATCGCGCGGACTACCAGTTCGCCCACCGCGTCGCAGGTCGGCGGCACCACCTGCGAGATCTTCGGCGCCGTGAACGTCACCGTGTAATCCGCGCGCGCGATTTCGCCTGTGGGCGCGCCGGTATCGGTCGGCATCCCCGAAGGCATATCGACCGCCACCACCTGCGCCAATGGAAAATCGTGATTGATCGCGCGAATTCCCTCGAGCATCAATCCCGTCGCCGGACCGCTCACTCCCGTACCCAGCAGCGCATCGATCACCAGCGACGCGCAGCGCGCTTCCACCGGAATCTCGCGATGCACCGGACAGCCGCATACCTCCAGCATCCGGTAATTCGCCGCCGCATCGCCCTTCAATTCTTCGGGAGCCGCCAGCAGCACCACGTACAATTCCAGCGGCCGGTCGCACGTGTGAAGCTGTCGCGCGATCACCATGCCGTCGCCGCCGTTGTTGCCCTTTCCGCAGAGCACCACGACGCGCTGTTCCGAGAGCGGCGCGAATCGTTCTCGCAGGAACTCCATCACGCGAAGCCCGGCATTCTCCATCAGGACGATCCCGGGAATTCCGGCCTCGATCGTCAGCCGGTCCACCTCGCGCATTTCCGCCGCGGTCAACACTTTCATATACGGCGCACCACCACCATCGTCATATCGTCCTGCAACTCGCCCGCGCCCGTCCAGTGCACCACCGCCTCCATGGTGCGCGCGATCAGTTCGGCCGAATCGGCCTTCGAATACTTCACCAGCAGATCTTTCAGCCGGTCCTCGCCAAACATCTCGCCGTACACATTCTCGGGTTCGACGATGCCGTCCGTGTACGCCAGCAGCACATCGCCGCGCTCCAGCGTGACCGTCTTTTCCTCGTACACCGCGATTGGAAATGCGCCCACCACCGTGCCCGTCGAATCCAGCATCTGGATGTCGCCGCCGCTCAGCAGCATCGGCGCCAGGTGCCCGGCGTTGGTGTACGTGAGCTCGTGCTTCTCGTCATCGTACAGTCCGAAATAGAAGGTCGCGTATTTCTCCGGCGAGGTTGTCGCGTAGAGCTGCCGGTTCAACGTGGCCACCATCTTCGCCGCCGAAGGGGGATGTCCGCTGCCGTTGAGCGAGCTCAACTGCGTGCGCATCGTCGATTGGATCGTCGCCATCAACAGCGCCGCCGAAATCCCCTTTCCCGCCACATCGCCGATCGCGAACGCCAGGTCGCCCTTCGGCAGCGGCATGAAATCGTAATAGTCGCCCGACACCATCCGCGCCGGATTGCACACGCCCTTCAGCTCCAGCGATTTCGTGAACGGCACGTCCTTCGGGAACAACTGGTTCTGCACCTCGCGCGCGATCGCCAGCTCCGATTCCAGCCGCTCCTTCTCCTTCGCCACCACGATCAGGCGGCCGAGATTCTCCGTCATCGTGTTGAACGACGCGCTCAATTCGCCGATCTGGTCCGCGCCCTTCACTGGAATCCGATACGCGAAGTCGCCTTCGCGGACGTGCTGCGTACCTTCGTACAACTCGTGCACCGCCCCCGTGATGCTGCGCGTCAGCTTGACACCGGCCCACAAGGAAACCAGCTCCACCAGGAAGAAGACCACCAGCAGCGCGACCAGCAAGCTCATCATCACATCGCTCCAGTCGTCCTTCTGGCCGAAGACGATGCTCAGCACCGCCGAGTAGCGTGTGTCTACTACGAAAAGCAGCTTCTGCGGCGGCGCCTTCGGATTCTCCCATGAGGGTACGTACACCGGATTGAGATAAGTCACCGCCGAATCGAACGCGTTCATCGGCGGTGGCACGGGCGATTTTTCCGCGCGCTCCGTGTAGTGCATGAAATTAACGTCGCCGATTCCCGGGACAAGCCCGATCAGTAGCTCGTTCGTAATCGGCGCAAGAACCGTGATCTCGTTGCTCGCCTGCTCTGAATGCGCCCACGCGTACAGCCGCTCTTTGCCGTCCGCGTCTCGCTTCGTGATCAGCCCGGACGTGTTCTTCCACGGCTCCGGCGGCGAGGTGAGCTTCGAATCATCGGGGTAGCGGAATTCCTGCTCGCCCTTGGCCAGCATCTCGAAGTTCGGGAAACTGCGCCGTATGCTCGGCAGCCATCGCGTCAAGGCCGTCTGCGGATCGCGCGCCGGCGCTCGCGTCATCGTCTCGGCCGGGAGCCGCAGCGTGCGAATGTGATTCTCCAGTTGGCGATTGACCAGAAAAACCGCCACCTGCCCGACGATCGCGTATGACGTCCCGAGCATCAGCGCAAGAATCAGCACAATCGGGACGACCGCGATAAAGAGGTATGCGACGATCAGGCGATTTCGCAGGCGCCAGATCGCATTGCGCAAGGCCATCCGGCCGACCTTCACGATCGTGACGATCCCCATGACAATGGCCAGGAACGCCGCCATCGTCTGGTACCGGCCCGCGATGCCGACGAAGTACATCAAAGCCCACGCCGCCACCAGAAGAAAGAACGTCTTCTCGATGTAGCCGAGCCTCCGCCAGTTAACTCCGTCGTCGCGCTTCATACCTATGCTTCCAGACTAGCCTACCGGAGTTGCATAGGGTTATGCGCGTCTAACTTTCTTACTCGTATCTCAGCGCAATCGTCGGATCGACCCGCGCCGGTCAGCGCCGGCCCGCCCGGTTCCGGAGTGTTGGTGATTGCCGCCATAACCCGCGGAGACCAGCCCAGTGTACGTCATCGTGAGTTGCCAGCGTGTGCACCATCGGAGCCGCGACCGTGAGGAAGCGGTGGTCACGCCCATCGGAGTGCGTTCTTTCAACGGAGTTCTTCATGGCCCCGTTCGGGGCCACAACAAGGGATGAAAATGCACCATCGTTTTTTTTGGCGTCATGTTCAGGGGAGCGAGCTGATGCGCTGGGGACGTCAGATCCGAGCCGCGACGGTTACGGAGCAGTGGTCGCGTGACCACCGCTCCGTAACCGTCGCGGCTCTGATAGGAGTGGCCACAACAAGGGATTAAATTTGACGCGCGCTTCTTAGAGCGTCATTTTCAGGGGAGCGAAGGGCCCAAGATACCGCCCTCATCATATTGATAACCGCATCCCCTTCGCAAATTCGACCGCGCTTGCACCATTGCGTTAAGCTGTAAGCAAATGAGAATTCTCGTGGTCGAGGACGAAAAACGCATTGCCGATTTTCTCTGTCGCGGGTTGGAAGGCGCCGGATACGCGGTCGACGCCGCCCTCACCGGCACCGCCGCGCTCGATCTGGTCCACGCCACCGATTACGATCTCCTCATCCTCGACCGCATGCTGCCCGACATGGACGGCCTTCAGGTCCTCGAGAAAATTCGCAATCGCAAAGTCGGCCCGCCGGTCCTCATCCTCAGTGCCCGCGGCGCCCTCGACGACCGCGTGAAAGGCCTCGAATCCGGCGCCGACGATTACCTCGTCAAGCCCTTCGCCTTCGTCGAACTCCTCGCCCGCGTCCGCGCTCTTCTCCGCCGCGGACAGCCCACGCCCGAACGCCTCCAGGTCGCCGATCTCGCGCTCGATTGCATTCGCCGCAAAGTCACCC
>JAOAPT010001031.1 GCA_025463045.1 Candidatus Solibacter sp. | reverse complement strand
ATTCGGCGATTCCGTGATGCACCATCGCCTCATCGGTGTAACCCGATATGTAAAGCACACGCACCTTGGGACAGATGGGCAGGATGCGGCGCATCAACTCCGGCCCATTCATCTCCGGCATGACGACGTCGACCACCGCCAGGTCGATCTCTTTGCCATGAGCCTTGCAAAGCCGCAGCGCTTCCTCGCCGCGTGTGGCCTCGAGCACCCGGTATCCGCGACCGCTGAGGACGTCGACGATGAGCTTGCGAACCCGCGCTTCATCCTCCACCAGGAGGATGGTTTCGCCGCCGGTCAACGGCATCAACGGCGGGGGACGGTCGAGCGCTGGAGCTTCCACCTTTTCCTTGTTGCGCGGGAGGTAGATCCGGGCCGTCGTGCCTTTTCCGGGTTCGCTGGCGATGCCGATCGCGCCGCCGCTCTGCCGGACAATGCCGTATACCGTCGCCAAGCCAAGTCCGGTGCCTCGCCCAGGATTCTTGGTGGTGAAGAACGGCTCGAAGAGGTGGCTTTGGGTCTCCTGATCCATGCCGACGCCGGTGTCGGTGATAAAGATGGTGACGTAGTTTCCAGGCGGCACGCCCAGTTGCCGGGCGGCGAGCCCCTCGCCGAGCCGGATGCTCCCGGTTTCGATGGTGAGCTTCCCGCCATGAGGCATGGCGTCGCGAGCGTTGACCACGAGATTCATGATCACCTGCTCGAGGCGGCCGGGATCGGCAAACACGCTCTCCGACGATGCGGCGATGGTCACCAGTTCCACATCCTCGCCGATCAGGCGGCGGAGCAGGCGTTCCATGTGGAGGACCAGTTCATCGATCTGCAGGGCGCGCGCCTGCATGGGCTGGCGGCGGCTGAACGCGAGCAGTTGGTGGGTGAGCTGGCCGCCGCGCTCGGCGGAGCGGCGGATCTCTTCGAGCGCGGTGCGCTGCGTATCCTTCAGGTCGCGGCTGCCGAGCAGGAGATCGCTATAGCCGGTGATCACGGTCAGCAGATTATTGAAATCGTGCGCCACGCCGCCGGCCAGCCGCCCCACCGCCTCCATCTTCTGCGCCTGGCGGAACTGCTCTTCGAGGCGAACGCGCTCGACACGCATGTGCGCGTTGCGCAGTTCGCGCTCAACGGCGGCGTTGAGACGCATCAGATTGGTACGGGTCAGATGGTCGGAGGCGCCGGCCTTGAGGACGGCGAGGATGTCGGCATCTTTAATCTTCCCGGAGACGACAATCAAGGGGAGATCGAGGCTTTTCTCCTGTATGACGGCGAGCGCTTCGAGCGCACCGAAGCCGGCGTCCACGGTGAAGTCACTGATCGCGATGTCGAAGTGAGAAGCGAGCGCGCCCTCCAGCTCCGCGAGGTTCGTGGCGCGTTGCAAGCTGGGGGCGTAGTTCCCGCGCTGAAGTTCCGCCAGCACCGGATCCGCTCCACCCGCACCGATAAACAGAAGCTCCAGTGGCTGAGCCATGCCTAGCACTAGAGTACTGGATCGGAAACTGGTTTGCTGAGCCGGCCAAAAATTTCTTGTGCTGTTTACGACGGAAGCTGCCGGGAGATCGGGGCGAAGATAGCCTGAACAAACTCGATGGCGAGCCGGGTGGCGGCGTCCGCATCGTTATTGCGCACCGGCACGACCACCTTTACCAGCGAACTGTCGCTGCGATGGTAGCGGACGGAATCGGCGATCAGCCAGAACTTCGCGGAAAACTCGCCTGCGATGATTCGGCTATGGCTCTGATACCAGTAAAGTGTGACGCTTTTTTCATCTCCGCGTGCCGTCAAGTAGCGGTTGACGACGATCGGCTCGGCGCGATCGGGCACGGAAACCGTGATCGGGCCGGACTCGATCGGCTCAAACCCGCTTCCGGGGAGGCAGTTCTTGGGGGAGTGCGGCGCCTGGCCGTAACGCTGCGTCTTGAAGAATGCGACGAACAGATAAGCTTCCGAGGTCTTCTGCGGATTCACGTAGACCCGGTTCAAAGTGTCGTCGGCTTTCAGGATGTCGAGGGTCTCCTGCTCGATCTTCACATCCTTGTACATTTCCCAACCGCTTATATTGTTGGGAAATGTCATTAGGGGAGAAACCGGAGGCAGATTCTCGGCACGCAGAGCGACGGAATAGAAAATGATTCCCTCGAGCAGCAGGAGGGCGGTCAACACCCGGGCGTATTTATTACTGAGAAAGCTCATGGATGCCTCCTGGCTTCGATGAAGTTCGTGCCGCGAATCAGCATTTGATGCCAGATGATCAGGATCGCGAGCGCGACCATGAAAATCACCCAGCCTTGCGCTTCATGGAAGAAGCCCTCGGCCAGCTCGGCTTTAATCTGAGTCATGATTCCGGTGATCGTCACGCGGCTGCCGTTGGCGACGATGGCGATCGGAATGGTTGAGAAGAACAGTACAACCCGGATCCAATTCTTCTTTTCGAAGAAGTAGCCGTACACCAGGGAAAGGAAGGTCAGAGAGAGGAGCGAGCGGATTCCGCTGCATGCCTCCACCACGGAGAGCTTCTGGTTGGGGAGTTCGAGTACATTGCCCTCGCGCAGCACCGGAATGGAGAGTAAGGTGAGCGCGTCGTCGGCCAATTTGCTGGCGAGTATCTGTAACTTGAACGTCGCGGCGCTGTAAATGACGGCGGGAATCGGCACCATGAAGAAAAGTAGAAACAGAGGGAAGGCCACTTTCCTGAGCATAATGGTGCCGCCCAAGGTCCAGACCACGCCGATCAGGGTAATCAGGAAAGCGAGACGCGCGCTGAACAGCTCAGCGCCGAGAGTCGCCACCACCAGTTGAAGACCGCCCCACAGGACCAGCAGGAGCCCCCAGCGGTTGGGCTGCGGTTTGATCGCGGAGAGTTCCTCGCGCCGCTGCCAGATAATCAATCCGGCGATCAGGGGCACGAAAAACCCATGTCCCATATCGGGATCGCCGTTCCATTGGCGTACCAACGCCCTGAGCACTGGCGCGTAACAGGCGACCAGGAGCACGGCGAACCAGGCAATACTTGCCCACGGTAGCTTGTTCTTAGATGGGGATTCCAGCACCGGAGTCATACCAAAAGGCTACGGCTATCATACCAACCTCGCCCTCACCGTGCCGGGAGGTACTCACAATTATAAGAGAGTAACAGTTCTCTCATCTAGACTGGAGGTAGTGGAAGAAGAGGTCCTAGGTAAAGCATACGATGGCCGGCTGATGCGCCGGTTGTTGGGTTACATGCGGCCCTACCGCCTGCTGGTGGCGCTCTCGCTGGTGTTTCTGCTGGTGCAATCCGCCCTGCAGGTGCTGGGTCCGTTGCTGACGCGTACGGCTGTGGACCGCTACATCGCGCCCAATGGCGCACCGGTGCCTGCGTTTCTGGCGCGCTATCTTCCCGCCGATGCCTGGAACGGGTTGACGACGATCGGGATCGTGTATTTGGCGGTGTTAGCGGCCAATTTCGTTTGCGAGTTCGTGCAGATGTATGTCATGCAATATACCGGACAGCTCGCGATGTTCGACCTTCGCCGCGAGCTGATGGCGCACTTGCAGGGGCTCGACCTGGCGTTCTACGATCGAAATCCGGTGGGCCGGCTGGTCACGCGAGTCACGGCGGACGTCGACGTATTGAACGAACTGTTCGCGAGCGGGCTGGTCACGATACTCGGCGACCTCCTGGTGCTGGTCTTCATCCTGGCGATCATGTTCACGTTCAGCCCGGTGCTGACGGCGATCATGCTGACGGCCATGCCATTTGTAATTTTGACGACAGTCATTTTCCGGAGGGCCGTTACGCAGAGCTACCGGCGGATTCGGGTGGCGATCGCAAAGATCAACTCTTACCTGCAGGAACACATCACGGGGATCGCGGTGCTGCAGCTTTTCAATCGCGAGCAGCGGAGTAGCGTGGAGTTTGCGGGCGTCAATCGCGAACACATGGACGCGTACAAGGACGCGATCACCGCTTACGGATGGTTCTATCCCGTGGTGGAGTTTATCTCGATGCTGGCTCTCGCCGGGATTCTCACTTACGGCGGCTTCCGGGTTCAGGCGGGGACGCTTTCGCTGGGAGTGGTGGCGGCCTTCCTGCAATACGGGCTGCGGTTTTTCAGGCCGATTCAAGACCTGAGTGAGAAGTACAACATTTTGCAATCGGCCATGGCGTCATCCGAGCGCGTTTTCAAGTTGCTCGATACGAAGGCGGCGGTGTTGCCCCCGGCGATACCTCAAGCGACTCCCGCCGCGATTGCGCCGATTGAGTTCGACCACGTCTGGTTTGCTTATAAAGACGAAGACTGGGTACTCCGCGATGTCAGCTTCACGATCGCGCCGGGAGAGACGATCGCAGTGGTGGGACATACGGGGGCTGGAAAGACGACGCTGATCAGCTTGCTGCTGCGCTTTTACGACGTGCAAAAGGGCAGCATCAAGGTGGGCGGAATCGACGTGCGGGAGTTCGATCCCCTCGAATTGCGCCGCCTCTTCGGAGTGGTGTTGCAGGATCCGTACCTGTTTACCGGGACGCTCGAAGAGAATATCCGGCTCGGGACGGAGAGCATCCGCGCGGAGGAGGTTGAAGCGGCGGCCGAGCAGGTCAATCTGATGGATTTCATTCGCACGCTCCCGGAGGGATTTCAGCATTCGATCCGCGAGCGGGGCAGCGGGCTATCCACCGGGCAGAAGCAGTTGATCAGTTTTGCGCGGGCACTGGCACACAATCCGCGATACCTGATTTTGGACGAGGCAACTTCGAGCGTGGATACCGAGACGGAGTTTCGCGTGCGCGAGGCGCTCAATCGGATGGTCGCGGGGCGAACGTCGATCGTGATCGCACACCGGCTCTCCACGATTCAACGCGCAGACCGGATTCTGGTGATGCATAAGGGCGTGCTGCGGGAGAGCGGGACGCACCAGGAACTGCTGGCACAGCGTGGGATCTACTGGAAGCTGTATCAATTGCAGTACAAGGATCAGGAGCGAGCGGCGTAGCATGTCCCTGCGGGACAAAGGAGTCGAGAGAGTCAGGGGAGTCGAGGGAAGTTTCGGTAGGCGAGATCGAGGACTTCGACGACGTGCATGACGTGCTGGCCCGAGCCGTGGAGGCGGACGCCGGCCTGGAGTTGCAGCATGCATCCCGGGTTGGCGGTGGCGATGATTCCCGCGCGAGTGGAATTGACGGACTGCATCTTGCTCGCGAGTATCTGCATCGCCATCTCGTTCTGCACCACGTTATAGACGCCGGCGCTGCCGCAGCAGATATCGGCGCCGGGCATTTCGACGAAGGTCAGCCCCGGGACGGCACCGAGCAACTGGCG
>JAOAPT010001024.1 GCA_025463045.1 Candidatus Solibacter sp. | reverse complement strand
CGTAACCGTCGCGGCTCCGATTGGGGAGCTCGGCTCTTCATCACGTTTGGTGGGCCGCAGGCCCTGCGCATCCCTGACGGTCGCGGTTCGGATGAGGGCACAGTTCTTCATTCATCGCGTTCGGTGGGCCGCAGGCCATGAAACTCCCGGGGCTTCACAGTGGCTCGCAACTACATCACTTTCAGCACGAGGCAGGAAGGATGCGACGCGTCGTGGTAGATCGTCTGGTTCGCCTTCAACAGCTTCGCCGCCTGCTCCACCGGGCCGCCTGTGTTGGAATTCCGATCGAAGCGCGGGAAGTTGCTGCTCGAAATCTCCACCCGGATACGATGACCCTTGAGGAACACGTTGCTCGTCACGCCGGCGTCCACCGTGATCCGATAGACCTGCCCGGCCGTCGCAAGCTCTGGCTTTTCGAGCGAGTTGCGATAGCGCATTCGCAGGATGCCGTCCGTCAGAATTCTCGCCGTGCCGTCGGGGAAGACATCGACCAGCTTGGCGGTGAAGTCGGTGTCGCGCGCGCTCGACGACACGTAGAGCACGGCCTGAACCGGGCCGATCACTTCCATTTCGTGTTTCAACGGGTGCGTCGAGTAGACCAGCACGTCCTTGCGCTGTTCCACGGCACGCTGATCCATCGGTCCCCAGGGGAAGACCTTGGGATTGCAGCAGACCGCCCCGCCGCGCGTCGGCACGGGAGTGTACGGGTCGAAGACAAACTGATCGGCGACGGTCTTGCGTGCCGGACCATCAGTGAGTGCGCCGTCGCCGGCCAGCGAGTTGGCCTTGCCGCCGCTCTCCAGAAACAGAGTCTTCGTCCGCGCCTGCTCGGGCGGCCACGCCATCTCTTCGCGCCATTTGTTGGCGCCCATCACGAAGATCTTCACCGGAGGCTGCGAAAGCAGCGGCGAATCCTTGCCCATCAGGAATTGATCGAACCACTCCATCTGTATGGCCCGCACCGGCATACTGGATTCCGGGCCGAAGCTGACGCCTTCGAACGGCACCGACATATTGTGCGCCCACGGACCGATGAGGATGCGGCTCAATCCGCTGCGCTTGTGCCGCGCGGCGTACGCTTCGAGATCGCTCTGCACGAAATTGTCGTACCAGCCGCCCACGGAATACACCGGGATCTTCACCTTGTCGAGATGTTCCCGGGTGCTGATCGCGCGCCAGAAGGCGTCGAATGCGGGATGCTCGATTACGTCGCGGTACATCGGCGACGTCCAACCGAGCGCGGCCACGTCGGCGCTGCGCACCGGCAGGTGGAGTACGAACTTACCGAAATCCTGGTGATAGCCCGGAGCGCGCAGATTCTCCGCCATCCACTCCAGGCGATTGCCGAGTTTCAGCGCGCCGCCCGTCGAGTAGTAGCGATCGCGATAGTCGTCATATCCGGACACGACCGGGAAGATCGCTTTCAAGTGCGGATTGTTGGCGAGCGCGGCTTTCCATTGCGTGATCCCGACGTACGATCCGCCCATCATGCCGATCTTGCCGTTGGACCATGGCTGGCGTGCCACCCAGTTCAGCGTGTCGTCGCCATCCGCCGTCTCCTGCGTCAGCGGCTGGAACGCACCCTCGCTTTCGTAGCGACCGCGCACGTCCTGCACCACGATCGCGTAACCGTGCTCGACGAAAGCCTGATAGTTGGCGTTGATATCCGCGCCCTTGCCATAAGGCGTGCGCACCAGGATCGCGGGCAAACGCGAGCCTTCCGCGGGAAGATACACATTGGCGAATAAGCGCACGCCGTCGCGCATCGGCACCGGTACGCTGAAATACTTTACGACAGGTTTGGTCGGCGCGCCCGGCAGGCACGCGACTAACGACAGAACTAGATACAGCTTTCGCACAGCAAATTCCAATACTGCGTACCGATTTGGTTCACCCGGTGGCATGCTTCGATGTGCGCGGCCCCCCGCAGGCCGATGGCACTTGCCACCCTTGGAAACGATGTTAGCAAAACCATGTGATGCAGTAGGGAGTCCCGTTCGGCAATGCCGGCGGGAATCCGTATGCACGCGTCCTCCGGGACTCCCGCGATTTCCAGACCTTCCGTGAGGAACACCGGCTTGCCGATTCCCATCATCCGCACCGCGATTCCCGAACTCTCGCCCGCTGTGGGATAGCGAAGATTGATGCACGCATCGACGGCGCTCGCCGCCAGCCAGAACTCGCGCTCCGAGAGATAAGGAACGCGGATCACGCCGGGTTCGCGCAGCATCGGCTCCACGGCGCGTTCCAGGTCGGTCGAGACAAACTCGCCCGCGACCAGCAAAGCGGTGCGCGGCATCTGCCGATGCAATTCGCGAAACGCTTCGAGCACACTGGCGAGCCGCTTGGATTCCCGCAGATATCCGAACACGCCGAACAGGAACACGCCAGGCTCCACGCCCACTTGTTCGCGATAGCGCAGCGTGCCCGCCGCATCGGGCAGTTGGGGCGCGGCGAACAGGTGCGGGATCTCGACAATCCGCGCGCCGGGCGCGTGTTCCTTCACGGCCTGCGCCGCCGCCGGATTGTGAACCACCACGGCGAGCGAGCGTTCGGCAATACGGCGCAACATCGGATATCGAAAGTACCGGTCGTCTGAGCCGGAGCCCGCGCGACGGCGCCACAAATCCTGCGCCAGGTCGCGGCTCCAATCCCCATAGTTATAGACGAACTCGTCGATGTACTCCGTTTCGTTGAATTGCCCGAGGAAGAAGTGCTGCAGTACGGCGTCGTGCAAGACAGCGACTCCGGGCCGCGCTATCGCCTGGCGATAGATCCCCGCGTGCAGGCCGTTGTTCCCCAAATGATAAAGCGCGACATCGCAGTGCCTCGGCGCGATTTCCACGCGTCCGTGATGGCGGAGTTCGGCAAGGAGCGCCGCCGAATAATCGGCCACTCCGCTGTGCGCGGGGGGCAGGGGAGAGTAGAACCCGGCGGTCACGGCGTTTTACGGCGGCCGAACAGTGCGGTACCCACGCGCACGCAGGTGGAGCCTTCCTCGATCGCAGTCTCCAGGTCGTTCGACATCCCCATCGAGAGTTCAGGCAGCCCGTGTTCGGCGGCGAGCTCACGCAGTTTGCGGAAGACGGGACGCGGCGCTTCGGGATCTTCGCTCCACGGCGGCATGGTCATCAGCCCGCGTAGCTTGAGATGTTCGCAGGCGCGAACGCTCGTGATCAGCGCCGGCAGCTCCGCCGGATCCACGCCGTGCTTCGCTTCTTCGTCGGAGAGTTTGACCTCGATCATCACGTCCAGCGGACGTCCCGCCTCGTTCAAGCGGCGCGCGAGTTTCGCCGAATCGGTCGTCTGGATGGCCTGGAAAAGCTCCGCCGCTTTGGCCGACTTGTTCGATTGCAGATGGCCGATCAGGTGAAAGCGCGCGCCGGCCAGAGCACTTACCTCGGGCGCCTTGCCCTCGAATTCCTGCACGTAGTTCTCGCCGAAATCGCGCAGGCCAAGATCGTATGCCTCCAGGATCGCCGCCGCCGGGAATACCTTCGTCACCGCGAGCAGCAGAATCCCCGCCGGATCGCGGTGCGCCCGTTCCGCGGCGCACGCGATGCGCTGCCGCACCGCCGCCAGTCTGTCCGCAAGCCCTTCCATTTTCACGTTTCAGTATGGCATGCGTCTTTTATTTGGCGGCTGACCCGGAGACTACTTCGCCCGCACAGTAACTGGAGCCCCCCTTCTCCTTGACGAGGAACACCGGAAATTTGGCGGGCTTCGCACTGCTGGCATTCCTGCCGGCCGTATGAATGTCCTCGGGTGATTCGTAAAGGCTTGTCCCGGGCCGTGAGTCACTTCCTTCCCAGCAAGAAAGGTCCACTAACGAAATCCGAAGTAGTCCGCCTAGCCGCAACCAACAAGGAAATGCGCCCGGCTGTTTGGAATTGTCTTGAAATTCACAGCCATGTAACTTACACCCGCTATCCTCGGCAAACTCGATTACCACCTCACCGAACGCAATACCCTCAGCGCCAGCCTCAATTACATGCGCTTCGTTTCGCCCAACGGCATCCAGACCGGCGCCACTTCCACCAGCGGCAGCGCCATCAACAG
>JAOAPT010001006.1 GCA_025463045.1 Candidatus Solibacter sp. | reverse complement strand
ACAGTCACAAATGAGTGGAAGGCGGTTCACGGCCCCTCGGCGTTGGTTTTCGGCCCCGATGGGAATCTATACGTCGCCGACGAAGTCACGGTGGTCAAATTCAATGGAACTACCGGTGCCTTTATGTCCGTGTTTGTGAGATGGGCGTCCAGGACGAACGCCACGAACTGTACAAGGGTTCCTTCCCCAAGCCCACTACCCATATCCTTCAATACGGCCCGGTCGAGCTTGGCCGCGCTACGCTTTTGTCCGGGGCTCGGCCGGGCCAAAG
The DNA here is from genome assembly GCA_025463045.1 of Candidatus Solibacter sp. GTDB lineage: Bacteria > Acidobacteriota > Terriglobia > Bryobacterales > Bryobacteraceae > Solibacter. The sequence goes on along the minus strand of JAOAPT010001006.1, from coordinate 3,441 downwards.
TCCGACATGGCGTTTCTCGTCAACTTGGTTCATTTCCGAGTGGCCGACCACTTGACCGGGCCGCGGCTGATTCGAATATCGCCGCGGCCAGCATATACTTTGTGTGCTCAATCTCAGCCGAGGGGGATACATAAGGACCACCGGATACTCTGCAACTGCTATTGCAATCGCGGCCAGCCCAGAAATGGAATGTGGTTAATGGCCTGCTGGTGCGGCTTCGGAGGTTGCCCGCATTGGAGCTTTCGCGAAGCGGAATAGCTCCATTTCTATCCGGTCCTTGAACTGCGTGTAGTGAAACCTTGCCACGTGCACTCCGTTCAAGAACACATCCTGCCAGCACTGCCCGTGGTTGCCGTCATTCGAATTCAGCGGCCCATCTGAAACTCCCCAGGCCTGGTAATCAACGAAGCGTCCGTTCACCAATGGCAACTCCCGTGTGCCGCTTCTGTTGTCCGCGTGGGCGGTATTCGCCAGAGACACTGACTCGACCGCGCGAAGGCCTTTCTTTACTGGTTTGTTTCTGTGGTCAAGAACGGTGTACTGTATCATCCTGACGGCACCCCAAAATCTAGGCAGCATCAGCTTAGGTTTGCCCTTTTCGTCATTGACGTATAGCGGTTGCCCGTTGTAGATCACAGTTTCACCGGGGTTCACCACCACCTTTACATGAACTATTCGACTGCCGATGGGCACCTGAAATGTTCCAAGCACCAACTCTCGGCTGACGGCCTCTCCCCCGGGCAGTATGGCGGGCACACCCAATAGGAGCCCGATTCTCAACGAAGTCTTCATTGATCTCGCCTCCGGCGCGAGATCGATGATTCGCTGAGTGGCGCGTCGTTCTCAATGCAGGGCAGCTAATCGGTGAGTAAAAATCCGCGTGCCGCGTTATCGGCAGATATCTACCGGCAAACCCTTCACACATCGCAGGTTATGCGTCGTTCTAAACAGGTTGTCCTCAGCCGGACCACGCTCTATACTCCTATAAGGATTGAGGGGGCTCGCGTGGAATCGCCCATCGCATCGCCCAGTAGATTCCGTTTCGGCGTGTTTGAGGCGGACCTCGCCACGGGAGAGCTGCGGAGGCGGGGCCGGAAAGTGCCGCTGCAGGACCAGCCCTTTCAAGTTCTCGGCCTTCTGTTACTTCGCCCGGGCCAGATCGTGGCCCGGGGAGAATTGCAGCGGGCGCTCTGGCCGGCCGATACCTTCGTGGAATTCGAGCACGGGCTCAACACGGCGATTAATAAGCTGCGCCGGGCGCTGGGGGATTCGGCCGAGAACCCTCGCTTCATCGAAACGTTGCCGCGCAACGGTTACCGGTTCATCGCTCCGGTCGAGGCAGAAACGCCAACTATTACGGAACCTGCCTCGGAGCCGCAGGCCGGGCAATCTGAGCGCAAACTCGGGTGGTGCATCCTGGCCGCCGCAGCAATCGTAACTACGATTCTGGTCACGGGTTTCTGGCCGCCCTCTCAGACGACGACCCGAGTGACGTCGCTCACCAACGACGGACGATTGAAGAGCGATTTTCTCGTTGTGAGTGGCAGCAGAGTGTTCTATTCCGCCCCGGCGTTGGAGATTTCTGACAGACTCAATCTTTGGTCGGTGCCGGCCACTGGCGGCGAGCCGAGACGCGAGCCGAGCCCTTGCGCCGCCGACAGCCTGGGCGTGACCATCGGTGGTGTGAGTTACTCACAAAAGCGCGTTCTGCTCCTTTGCTGGGTCAACCAAACCACTGACGATTTGTGGCTGGCGGACTTTGATACCGGAAACTCAAAATGGATCGGCCGCTTCAACGTGTTCGACCAAGGTGTGTCGATCTCTCCAGTATCGATTTCCCCAGACCTGAAAACTCTCGTGTTCAGCCGCAAAGAGGGGCTGTATGCGAACCCGGTAGAAGGAGGAACGGAGCGGCTCCTGACGCGGGTTGAGTGGGGTGAGGCTATTTCACCGACATTCTGGCATCCCTCGGGAGCCAGAATCGGATTCTTTCGACCGATCGACGGTCTTTATAAGGCGTGGGAAATCCGCGTCGACGGAACCGGTGTGCGTCCGCTGCTTCCGGCATTCGCGGCGGAACAGGTTCCGGCGCAATGGTCGCCTGACGGACGGCGATTCTACTTCGCTTCCCAAGGTGACATTTACCTGCAGCGCAGTCGCGCGTGGCTGGGTTGGACCCGCCGGCCGGCGCCGGTCCGTCTCACGTCGGGACCAACCCAGTTCAGCTTTCCTCACGAGGATCCGGCCAATCCGCTGGTGGTCTATTCTTCCGGCACAATCCCGCAAGCCACGTCCATGAAACTGAGTCGGAAAAGCAACGTCTGGGAGCCGTTCTTGGGCGGGATCCCAGCTAATGCTGTCGACTACTCACACGACGGGCAGTGGGTCGCCTATGTAAGCTTTCCAAATGCCGAGTTGTGGAAGTGCAGAAGCGATGGAACGGGCAAGCTATTGCTCGAGGATGGTCTATTCACGATGGATCCGCGCTGGTCCCCGGACGGAAGCCACATCGCCATCTCTGCGAGGGCTCGCGGAGCGAAGGGCCAAAGCCAGCCGTTTCGCATCTACACTATTGCCGCGCACGGTGGGAAGCCGACGCCTGTCCCGGGCGTGCCGGGACCCGCATTCGACCCAAGTTGGTCGCCAGATGGCAAACGGCTCGCCTTTGCACCCTATCCAGGGCAAGCTAGGAAGGAGCAGCAATACGTCTCGATCGTCAATGTGGAAACCGGCGGCGTGCAGGCGGTGCCAGGTTCCGAGGGCGTGTGTTACGTGCGCTGGTCGCCGGACGGCAATTGGCTCGCGGCGGCTACGTGCGACAAGGTATGGCCGGTCGCCTATAACTTCAACACTCAGAAGTGGAGTGAGCTGCGGAAAGGGCTGACCACTCACAGTCATTGGTCGAAGGATAGCCGGTACATCTACGGCGGAACTCCTGTACAGGGTCAAGGGAACAGACTGATCCGCATCGAAGTCGCAACGGGGAAGGTCGAGGAGATTCGCAGGATTACCGAGTTCACGACGACCGGAATCATGGCCTTCGTTCCTTTCTGGACACCCGACGATGAGCCAATCGTCCTAAAAGACCGGTCCACCCGTCAGATCTACCGCATTGAACGCGACCGGTAGACGAGCAGTTCTCGTACATTTATATACTTAGACGGATCGAAAATGGCTTACGGGTAATACGGAAGTAGAGCCGTTCTCGGCCAAGGTTGACGTGTACCCCCCCGTTGCTGACATTTGCCGGGCACAGCGGGATAGATCCTCCCTGACGGCGTAGTGTTTACTTGTGCTCCGGGCGCATCGTCGCCACTCGGACAGAGCGGACTCACTACGGCCCGGTAGGGAATGATAAAGGCGGCATCCTTCCGCTCAACTTGCGGATAGCGCGCGACGCGCCAAGACTCGCTAGAGAGCTCGCGCCGGGAATCCGTTACT
>JAOAPT010000989.1 GCA_025463045.1 Candidatus Solibacter sp. | reverse complement strand
AGTAACTCCACCACCGGACCGCCCAGGCCTGTCGCGTCCACAATCAGGTTCCGCTGCCCGCGCAGGGCGGGCGATTCCACCACCCGCCGCACCCGCTCCACCACCCCCACATACTCCGTTCCCAGCGGGATCCGCTCCACATACCGCACCCGCAGCGTCGCCGCCCTCGGATGCGCCTCGCGCTCCACCACCACCAGTGCCGTGAAGTCGTGCCTCCTTCCCAGGTCCAACCCCACAAAGTACGCCGGCCTCATATCTCCAGCGGGCTGAATTCGTTCGTGAAAGCCGCCTCGACTAAGTCGCGGTCGAAGACTCCACTCTTCGGTTCTACGAACTCGCACCCGTACTCCTGCCGGTACCACCGCTCCCCTTGCGACCGCCGCTCTTCTTTCAGGAAATCCGCGGGAATCCGCGCGCAATCCTCCGCCCGCACCGTCACCCGCTCCCACCTGTCCCCGCCCTTTGCCCATTCCTCGTAGAAGAAACCCCGCTTCCCCCGCGGCGTGCTCACCAGCCACAACGTCCCCCCGCTCACCGCCAGCATCGGCCGGATCGCCCGGTATAAGTCGTCGCTCACCCGGCTCGCCTCGTCCACTAACAATAGTGAGACCGCCGAAAACCCGCGCACCGTCGCCTCCGTCCCCGGCAGGCCTACAATCCGCGATCCGTTCGGGAACGCCAGCGATAGCTCGTTGTCCCCGTCCCCCTTGATATCCAACCCGAGTTTCCGCACGAACCCCTCTGCCTTTCGCAGAAACTCTGCTGTCTGTCGTTTCGTCGGACTTACCGCGATCGTCAGGCTCTCCGCCTGCGTCACCGCGTCGTGAATGGCCTTCGCCGCAGTTACTGTCGATTTGCCCCACTGCCGGGCGCAGTTCAACATCACTCGCTTGCCCCGCGAGTTCAACACCCGCGCCTGTGCCGCGTCCGCTTTGAATCCCAGTTGCCGCCGTGCCCACCCCGCTACGTCGGGTTCCCGTCGTACCTGCGTCGCGGCGTCCCTGTTTAATTCCCTTCTGAAGTTAATCATCCGGTCCTAATCTACCGCCGCTGTCCGGGAGACACCCTAAAAACAGGCCTGTAAATCAGATGCTTAGGTCGGAAAACAGGAGGAATTTTACGAAATAGGTGAATCACTTAGGCAAAAAATGCACACTACGCCGATGTTCGTGTGAACGGCTTTCCCGTAGCTCGCCAAAATCTCCAGTCACGCCAACATTAAAAATATATTTCGCTTGCTATGAGTTACTTGACTCTGAAACCGCCCAAGTCGGCGATACCTCTGAGATAACATCGCGGCAGGTGAAGAACAAATGTTGTCCGAAACAAAAAAAGTAGCCGCCCGAATCAATGGCGCCCGCTCCCGCGGACCGGTAACTCCCGAAGGCAAAGCTCACTCCTCCCGCAACGCCCTCCGCCACGGATTGCTCGCCAACGTCATCGTCCTCCCCAATGAGGACCCGGCCGTCTTCGAAGATCTCTTCTATGTCCTCGTCGGGAGCTTCAACCCCGCCAGCGAAGCCGAGATGTCCATGATCGAGGAACTCGCCGCTACCACCTGGCGCGTCCGCCGCGCCTGCGCCATGGAAAAGACCATCCTCGAGGCCGGCATCGCCGATCGCCCCGAACTATCCCCCATGGAGCAGACCACCGCCGCCTTCCGGGACGCCGCCAATCGCGACGATCTGAACCGCCTCCACCGCTACGAAACCCGCCTCCAGAACCTCTACCAGCGCACCGTCTGCGGCATCGCCCACCTCCGAAAGCTCACCGCTCAAAACACTGTATTACGAAACGAACCCCACAACTAACTGAAAACAAACAAATCTATTTTGGTCTTATCGCGTTAATCGGCGTTCAACGGCGGCTAAAGATTCTTGTCTTAGACCTTCACCCCGACCCGCCACAGCAAATACCCAACCGCCTGCTTGAAGTAATTCCACCTCAAGTGCATCGCCGATTGACTGTGATCCGGACGCGGCGATCCATATGCCGTCACCCCGCGCGATTCCAGCATCTGCTTCACCCGGTAAATGTGATACCCGTCGCTCACCACGATCGCCGAATGCAGCCCCATCCGCCGCATGATCTCCGCCGCCATCGTGGTCGATTCCACCGTGCTCTCGCCGGTCGTCTCCACGATCACCGCGTCGCTCGGCACCCCGTGCAGCATCAGGTAGCTCCGGCCCACGCCGCCCTCCGTGAAAATCGGATCGCCGCCCGAGCCGCCGGTCGTCAGAATCCGCGGCGCCAGCTTGCGCCCGTACAACCCCAGCGCGTGATCCAGCCGCGCGCGCAGCACCGGCGAAGGGCGTCCCCGGTATTCCGCCGCGCCCAGCACCAGGATCACGTCCGCCGGTTGGGCCTCATCGCGCCCGCTCTGCTGCTCGATCTTCAGCGAGAGGTACGCGATCGTAAACAGCAGGCCGGCGCCCGCGAGCGCGGTAACGTTCCATAAGGCCCTTTTCATGTGCGGTATTCTGTTCGTTCAGAACATATTGTAATCAGAATGGCGAAGCCGGAAACGATCACGAGTGCGGCCAACCCGCTCATCAAGGACGTGCGGCGCGCGATCTCCCGCGGCACGCTCACCGGACACGGCTGGTGCGTCGCCGAAACCTTCCACCTCCTCGAAGAAGCCCTCCGCGGCAGGGGTGAGGTCAAGGGTGAGGTCAAGCGTGAGGTCAAGTGCGAGGTCAAGACCGTCCTCGCCTCCGAGACCGCGCTCCCGTCCGTCGAAGCCCTCATCGGCCCGCGCCCCATCAAGATCGTCACCCTCTCCGACGCCCTGTTCGCGGGCATCGGCGGCACCGAAAACTCCCAGGGCGTCATCGCCCTCGTCCAACTGCCCGAGTGGAAATTCGAGCAGCTCTGGGGGCCCGCGCCACTCATCATCCTTCTCGATGGGCTCCAGGACCCCGGCAACGCCGGTACCATCGTTCGCACCGCCGAAGCCTTCGGCGCCACCGGCATCTTCTTCCTCAAAGGCACCGTCAGCCCGTTCAACCCCAAAACGCTCCGCGCCTCCGCCGGCTCGCTTTTCCGAGTCCCTTTCATCCACGGCGTCGATCCTGCGGCCGCCCGCGCGTCGCTCCGCCAGCGTCGCGTCGCCCTCTTCGCCGGCCTCCCGGCCGCCGAAACTAAGCTCGCTTCCGTCGATCTCACCGGCCCTTGCGCCTTCGTCATCGGCAATGAAGCCCACGGCGTCAGTCCCGAACTCGTCGGAGCCGCCACCGGTGTCACCATTCCCACAGTGGGCGTCGAATCGCTCAATGCCGCGATGGCCGCCGGCATTCTGCTCTATGAAGCCCGCCGCCAGAGGATGCTGCGCCCATGAGCCTCTTCGACACGACGATGCCCGACCAGCCAAGAGATGAGAAGCGCCCGCTCGCCGACCGCATGCGTCCCAACACCCTCGAGGACTACATCGGCCAGGACCACATCCTCGGACCCGGCAAACCGCTCCGCCGCCAGATCGAGCGCGACGAGCTCACCTCCATCATTCTCTGGGGCCCGCCCGGCGTCGGCAAGACGACCCTCGCCCATCTCATCGCCAAGGTCACCAAGTGCGAGTTCATCCCCTTCAGCGCCGTCCTCAGCGGCATGAAGGAGATCAAAGCCGTCATGGTCGATGCCGAGAAACTCCGCCGCCTCGGCCGCCGCACCATCCTCTTCGTCGACGAGATCCACCGCTTCA
>JAOAPT010000972.1 GCA_025463045.1 Candidatus Solibacter sp. | reverse complement strand
GCCTCTTCCCGATCCTCCGCGTGCATCCGCTCCCGCAGTGTCCGCGTGCGCTGCACCAACTCCACCGCCTCGTGCCGCACCGTCGCCCACTGGGAATCGATCGGGATCGCCTTCCCATTGGTATGCTGCACTTCGGCGTGCTCCACGGAATCCGCAACGACGTCGATCGCTTCGTCGTCCTGCTCGACGTCCTCCTCATCCCCTGCGTCGAAATCTTCAAGGTCGTCCAGCACCTCTTCGCGCGTTGAGAAGAGCTCGGCGACGCGCTGCCGGGCCGCCGCGATTTCCGCATCACTCTTCGCCTGCAGCGCCCCCGCGATCGTAATCTGCTTGGATTTTCCGGTTCGCTTCTCGATTGCCGAGACGTGCAGAATGCCTTCCACATCCAGGCTCATCCGGCACAGCACCTCGTTCAGGCCTTCGGTGCGCGCCAATCCTTCGACCTTGAAATCGCCCACCAGCAGATTGTTCAACGCATCTTCGTCGTCGCCCTGAAAAATCTGGATCTCGACCGCTGTCTGCCCCGGATAGCTCGTGTAATAGCTATCCGTCCGCGTCACCGGCAGCGGAGTATTACGGCGGATCAGCGGGTGATAGCAGTGTGGATACGGCACGCCGCCACGCTCTCCGAGATACGACGGCCCAAACGAGTAGGGCGACACATCGACCAGCACGCGCTCCACGTCGCGCCCTGCCAGGCGCGAAGCCAGCACGCCGGCGCCCAGTGCGACGCTCAGATCGGGATGCACGTCCTGCCGCGGATCGAGGCCGGTGCGTTCGCGCAACAGATTCGCCACCAGCGGCGTCCGCGTGGAGCCGCCGACCAGCAGGATCGCATCCAGTTCGCCGGCCCGTTTGCCCGCGTCGTCCAGCGCCTGCGAAACACTATCGAGCGTGGATTCCACCAGCGGCCGAATCATCTCCTCGTATTCCGTGCGCGATACTTCCACGTCCAGGTGGTACGGCTTGCCGTGGCGCATCACCAGCGATTCTTCGCGCACGCGGGCGTAGGGTTCGAAGCTGAGCTGCTTCTTCGCCATCTCCGCCGCCCACCATAATCGCGCGCGCGCCGCGCCGTCCGCCTCGCCCAGCTCGATTCCATGCTGCTTGTGCAACTCATGTTCCAGTCGCTTGGCCAGCAGGTCGTCGAAGTCGTCTCCGCCCAGCCGGTTGTTCCCGTGGCTCGACAGCACCTCCGTCACGTCGCCCTCGATCGTGACCACGGAGACGTCGAACGTGCCGCCGCCCAAATCGTAAACCATCACGGTGTGGCGCGCTCCATCGGCGAAGCCGTAGGCCAGGCTGGCAGCGGTCGGCTCGTTGAGGATGCGCAGCACTTCGAGCCCCGCCAGCATGCCCGCCTCTCGCGTCGCGTTCCGCTGGGCATCGGAAAAATACGCCGGCACGGTAATCACGGCGCGCTCTACCGGCTGCCCCAGCTCCCGCCGCGCCCACTCCGCGAGTTCCTTGAGGATCAACGCGGAAATCTCCTGCGGCGAGTATCCCTTGCCCGCCATCAGCACGCTCTCGCCGCTGCCCATCTTCCGCTTGATGCTGCGCACCGTGCGCTCCGGGTAGATGCGCTGTTGATTGAGCGCCGCTTCCCCCACCAATAGTTCACCGTCAGGCGAGATTCCCACGCACGAGGGCAGCATCTTACTCGCGTTCGGGCTCGCGTTCGGACCGAGCACGCGGATGCCGCCATCCACGAACGCCGCCACTTCCGAATTTGTCGTTCCCAGGTCGATGCCGACTACGATTTCGCTCATCACCCTCTCCCGTTACCCGGCCGCCGTGCAACGCGCACCTGCGCGGGCCGGTACAATTCGCCGTTCCATTCAAAGCCTGCGCGGTAGACCGCAAGCACCGTGCCTTCGGCCGCCAGGTTCGTCTCCTCGACGTCCACCGCATTCATCCTTCGCGGGTCGAATGGCTTCCCCTCGCATTCGATCGGGCGTACTCCGAATTGCAGCAGCAGATCGTCGAGATGGCTGAGGCTCAATCGATAGCCTTCTTCGAGCGCGCGAATCACGCCGAGCGCCTGCTCGATTTTCTGCCAGCGCTTCACGAAGATTCGGTCCAACAGGCCCGGCCGGATCTCTTCGTGACCGCGAACGCCTTCCAGGCCGCGCGCCAGTCGCTCGCGCATTTCGAGCAGCGCTCCCAACGCTTCCTTCCGTCCGCGCCGCTCACCGTCCGCAGAGAGCGACTCGCTCAGTTGTTTGAACGACCGCCCCTGGAGTTTGACCTCCTGCGTCAACTCGGTCATCGCCGCCCACATCGTGTACCGGTCGGTCGGCGCGCTTTCGGTCTCAGGCCCGGCGTCCAGAATCTCCACCGGAATTCCGGGCGGCGCATCTTCATCGGCCATGGCGGCATCCAGCCGCTGCTCGAAGCGTTGCAGAATCTCCGCACGGTCCATCAGCGCTTCTGCTCCCGTAATAGCGCAAGCCACGGATCCGGGCCAAGAAAGCGCCGTTCCCCCGCGCGCCCGTCGAGCAACTTCGCCAATGGCTGGTGCGGATCTACGGCTAGCATGGCGGACACGCGGCGACGCGGATCGCGCAGGCTCTCGTACGCGTCGCGTACTTTTTCAAACTCCGCGGGTGCGCGGTCCGGCGGGTATTCCTTCACTTTCCGCAGGTACGCCGCGCGGATCTCTTCATCGCCGGCTTCGGGCGATATTCCCAGCACCTGCCGTGGATCGTCTTGATTCATTGCCGTCTCTCAAAATGGAAGGTCATCGCTCTCGATCCGCGCTTGCCGCCGTCCGCGTTTCTTCTTCCCGCCGCCCAATATTTCGGTCAGCGCTTTCAGCGCCGCTTCCGGCCCCATCCGCTCCAGCAATTCGGTAATCTCCCGCGGCATTACACCGCGTTCCGCCCGGCAAGCGGGGCACTGGCACTCGATGTCGTCATCGTCTTCATCGTCTTCATCTTCTTCATCGAAATCGTCGAATTCGTCGAATTCGTCGGGGGCCGTTAGTTCGGGCATGGGCGCTTTGATTTCACGCTCCACCAGTTTCGCGATCTCTTCGGGATTCAAAACCTGCGCGTGATCCGGCGCATCGATCCAGTCCAGCATTTTTGCGCGCCATTCGCCGATCTGCTTCAAGAGATCGAAATCGTGCCGCTGCCGGGCCAACGCCGCGGCGCCAGCCAGGCACTGATTGTACCTGTCCTTGTACCACGGGGGCATGGCACGCGCCCGAAGAAAGAGGAAGCGGGCGTGATGTTCCACGCCCTGCGCCAGGCCTACTCCCCCGATCACGTATGCCAGCGGAGAGAGATTCTGTCGCATCGCCGCATCCCCCAGTGCGGCGAGT
>JAOAPT010000958.1 GCA_025463045.1 Candidatus Solibacter sp. | reverse complement strand
CTGCTCTAGGGGGTCGAGGCAGGGGTGCAATTTGAAAATGTGGCGCGGGAATCCGGGCTGAACAAGCGGACCATCTACGGGAGCGAGAAACGCAACCGATATCTTATGGAGACTACGGGTTGCGGCTGCGCATTCTTCGATTACGATCACGATGGGTGGCTGGATATTTTTCTGGTCAACGGATCGCGATTTGAAGGCGGATGGACGGCGGCGAACGCGCCGGTGAGCCGCCTCTATCGAAACAACCGTGACGGCACGTTTACGGATGTGACATTGGCGGCGGGGATCGCGCGAACGGGCTGGGGGTCGGGATGCTGCGTTGGCGATTTCGATAACGACGGGAATGACGATCTGTTCGTGAGTTACTGGGGCGATTGCTCGCTATGGAAGAACCTGGGGAACGGGAAATTCATCGATGTGGCCCCGAAGGCTGGCGTGACCACCCGCACCGCGGACGGGCGCAAGCGCAACAACACCGGATGTGCATTCGTCGATTACAACAAAGATGGGCATCTGGACCTGTTCGTGGCGAATTATCTGGAGTTCAATCCGAAAACGGCGCCGCTGCCGGAATCGGGCCCGTGCAAATACAAGGGAATCACTGTGGCTTGCGGGCCGCCGGGGTTGCAGGGCGGGAAGAATATTCTCTTCCACAACAACGGAGATGGCACGTTCACGGACGTGTCGGAAAAGGCGGGGATTCTAAAAACTCCGGGCACGTTCGGGCTGGGGGTCGCGGTTTTCGATTTTGATAACGACGAGTGGCCGGACATTTACGTGGCCAACGATTCGACCTCCTCGGCGCTGTACAAGAACAATCACGATGGGACGTTTCAAGAGATCGCCATCGAGGCAGGAGTGGCATATTCGGCCGACGGAAAACCGCAGGCGGGCATGGGCGTGTCAGTTGCGGACTACGATTGCGACGGGAACTTCGACTTGGTGAAGACGAATTTCGCAGGAGACACGACCAGTCTGTATCGCAACCTCGGCGGCGGTATATTTGACGACCAGACGTTTCAATCGGGACTGGGCAAGATCACGCGATTCCTGGGGTGGGGCATTTCGTTTGCGGATTACGACAATGACGGCTGGCCGGACATCGTGCAGTGCAACGGGCATGTGTACCCGGAGATAGGCGAGACGCTGGCGGAATCAGGGTACCGGCAGCGGAAGGTGGTGTACCGGAATCTGCGGAACGGCAAGTTTCAGGAGGTGTCCGATCAGATGGGACCCGGGATTATGGAGAAGGTAGCGGGACGCGGGATGGCGGTTGGCGATTTCGATAATGACGGCGATCTGGATCTTCTGGTGAACTGCATCAATGACGTGCCACAACTACTGCGCTGCGACTCCCGGCTGAAGAATCACTGGATCAAGGTGAAAGCAGTGGGGACGAAGTCGAACCGAACGGGCATTGGTGCGCGGATCTACTGCACGATGCAAGAGAACGGAAAAGAGCGGCGTCAAATGGACGAAGTGCGCAGCGGCGGCAGCTACATTTCGCAAAGCGATCTGCGCGTGCACTTCGGGTTAGGCGAGGCGACGTCGGTTGAATTGGAGGTCCGGTGGCCCAGCGGCGTAGTCGACCGGCTCGCCGGGGTCCAGACGGATCGGGTGGTGACGGTGGTGGAGGGTGTGGGGGAGAAGAAGGGCTAACGCGGTGATGGTGCGTTCGATTCCAGCCGACCGGGTGCGAATCATGCGGTGCGCCGTCTTGGGCGTGCTGCTTTCGTTTTCCGGCTTTGCCGCCGACCCGACGATCACTTTTCACAAGCATATCGCCCCTGTCCTGCTTGAGCATTGCGCGCCCTGCCACCGCCCCGGGCAATCCGGGCCATTCTCACTGCTCACCTATGAGGATGCCCGCAAACGCGCCGGGCAGATTGCTGCCGTGACTCGCCGGCGCTACATGCCTCCGTGGTTGCCCGAATCCGGCCGCGTGAAATTTGCCGGGGAGCGGCGGCTGACGGACCTTCAAATCGGACAGATAGGGAAGTGGGCGGCCGCCGGTGCTCCCGAAGGTCAAGCGAGCGATTCGCCTCGGATCCCAGCGTTCACGTCCGACTGGCAACTCGGCCCACCGGATCTGATTGTGGAGGCGTCAAAGGCGTTCCAGTCGCCGGCTGACGGTGCGGACCTTTATTGGAACTTCGTAATGACTCCCGCAGTGAGTTCCACCCGCTACGTCAAAGCAATCGAGATTCGTCCCGGCAATGTGAGCGTTCTCCATCACGCGAATCTGCTGATGGACCGCGAACGATCAGCACGGCGGCTGGAAAAAGTCGCAGGCGAAGGCTTCGCCGGCATGGACCTCGTCGTAGCCAGCAACACCTTCGATCCTGACAGTCATTTTCTCTTTTGGAAACCGGGCGGAGCCGCCGTCGTCGAACCCGACGGCATGGCGTGGCGCCTGGATCCGAACAACGACCTGATACTGAACGTCCACGTGCAACCATCGGGCAAGCCGGAATTAGTGAAGCCGTCCATCGGACTGTACTTCACCGATTAACCTCCGAGCAGGTACCCAATGCTGATCCAGCTCGAGCGCGACGGGTTGCTTCACATTCCGGCGGGAGCCGCCAACTTCGAAGTGCGCGACGACTTTCGACTGCCCCTTGACGTTGACCTTCTGGCCGTCTATCCACATGCCCATTACCTCGGTCACCTGCTGGAGGGTTACGCCATTCTCCCCGGCGGGGCCCGCCTCTCGCTGATCCGCATTCCGGATTGGGATCCCGCGTGGCAAGCGGTGTACCGGTATTCCGCGCCGGTGTTCTTACCCAAAGGCACCGTTCTCTCGATGCGCTTTCATTACGATAATTCCGAAAGAAACCCGCGCAATCCGAACTCGCCACCCAAAGTGGTCGTCGGAGGTAATCAAGCGGCGGATGAAATGGCCCACCTCTGGTTCCAGTTACTCCCGCGCGGACAAGGCGATCAGAGGATGGTGTTGCAGGAGGCAATCATGCAACACCGCCTGGAGAATTATCCAGCCGATTTTTCGGCTCTCTTTAATCTCGGCGCACTGCGGTTAAGCCGCAAGGAGATCCTACCCGCGATTGTCTACTTACAGCGTGCATTGCGCAGCGAACCTGAGCAACCTACAGCGTTGAACTCTCTCGGAGTTGCGCTGCAATCGGATGGCAAGTCCGATGAGGCGGCGGAGCAGTTTCGGCATGCACTTCGCATCCAGCCGGATTATACCGACGCCCGGTACAATCTGGCGAACTTGCTGGCGATGCAGGGCAAGATGGAAGAGTCCGCCGCGAATTTCCGCCAGGTGCTTGCCGCCATTCCAGGCGATGTTAACGTGCGGGAGCATCTAGTTGCGGCACTCACGCAACTGGGTGCCTCCGCGTTTTCCGATGGGCGTGCGAGAGTCGCAGCCGATTACTACCGTGAACTGGTTGAACTGGAGCCCGGGAACGCCGATCTGCACAACAATTTTGGCATCGTCCTGGTTCGAATTGGCGATATCTCAGGTGGGATCGAACAGTTTTCGGCAGCGCTGAAGGCCGATCCTGGCCATCAACCGGCGCGCAAGAACCTTGATCTTGCGCGCAAGAAGCTTCAGCAGTGAACATCAACCGTAACCTGCGCCTGTTTTTCTCCCACCAAACAAGACGGTTGCTGAAATTTGTTGCACACAGCGAGATAAATCCTCCCTGACGGCGAAGTGGCGAGTTGGCCACTCGCAGGTGACCCGAAGAAGCGGCCCCGGCCGGATCACTCGCCCCTTCGCGACAAGGCAGGTCTATCCCCCGAGCGCCGCCGGCCAAAGTCCGAGGCGGCGACAAACCGTCAGAGTGGAAGGGATGACTGTAAATGCTACGGGTAATTGTCTGATTTAAAAGTCAGGGAAGAGGAATACAGCAAGCCGTTCGAACTGGATGAGATTCTCAGACTCATACCGGATACGAAGAAACACTTGTCTGCCATTTCTACCTCTGGGCCGCCGATTCAGCCAGTGTTAGCCGGGCGACCGCTTTCCGAGCCTCCTGTTTCGTGAGGTGCAGGCTGATCCGCGACATCTCAGAGGCGTCCTTGCGATCCCAGGTGCCGCGCATCAGCCCCGCGTAGGAATGTCCTGGTCCCAACAGGCAGTGGCCGACCTCATGCGCCACCACATAGCCCATGAGGAGGTCGAACGCTATCCGGAATCCTGCTGTTTGCGCCCGGACGGACGGCACGAAAACGCTGGCGTAGTACCCGCCCTCCGCGGTTACGAACGTGTGGCCCATGCTGCCATCGTGGGAACCGCGAGGTCCGCCGGGTTGGAGGCGCATTACAATTTCGTTGACCTGCATCTCTCCTTCGCACGTGATTCCGGACGTCACCGCCAGCGCCCCGCGGCAGTGGCGCCAGACGACTCGGATGCCCGAGTGAGCGAACACCAGATCGGCGGTCTCGGTGAGGTGGGCGGTCTCTTTAGCGGAAAGGTCCGAGTAGTCGTAAAGCCCGATGACCAACGTCTGCGCAGAACACGACGCGGATGCCATCCAGAGGATCCACGGAAGGGCAGCTGGGGTTTTCATGGCCCAGCTTGGGGTGGAGAGGCGGGAATCTCCATGCACTGAGGCGGAACCCTTCCGGAATTGTCGGCTCCCCAGGGAACTGATTGAAACAACAGCGAGTTCGCGGGCGGGATTCCCCGTTAGTAACGATAATCAGGCAGTGCTAGAATGCAATCAAATCAGCATCAGCGGCATCGTGGAGGGCTCACGGCAGACTCAAAGAAGCGGTTCGGCGTATTCGAGTTCGACCTTCAGGCTCGCGAGCTCAACAAACACGGCGTCCGTCTGAAAGTGCAGGAGCAGCCACTCCAGATCCTGGAGGCGCTGCTGGAACAAGCCGGCCAGATCGTTCCCCGCGAGGACCTCCAACGGCGTCTTTGGCCCGACGGCACGTTCGTGGATTATGAGCAGAGCCTGAACAAGGCCGTCAACAAGCTGCGCGAGGCGTTGGGAGATTCGGCCGATCATCCCATTTACATAGAAACACTCACCCGGCGCGGCTACCGATTTGTGGCACCGGTGGACCACGATCAGCCGGTCCAGTGCGATCTGCCGGTACCTCCGCCTGTTCCGGTCGCAGTACCGCGACGGCGCGTTCCCAGCTTCCTGACGGCGGTAGGGCTGGTGCTCGCCGTCATGCTGGGAACCGGCCTTTGGCCCATCGGCGTGCCACAGGTGCAGAGGGTGGTGCCGCTGACGAACGACATCACCAACAAACTTGTCCCCTTGTTTTCGGACGGAAGCAGAGTGTTTTACAGCGACCTTCGCGACATCTGGTCTGTCCCAACTTCAGGAGGGTCGCCGAGGAAGCAACTGACACTGGCGTTTCTCGCTGATGAACGCAATACGACCTTGGCCGGCTACTCTCCAACGCGGCAGCAGATGCTTCTCAAGTCCTTGGGTCCCGGCCCAGCCATTTGGATGTGGCTTGTGGGTCAGGAAGGGGAAACGCCTCGCAAGATCGGCGAGACTGAGTCCGATTCCGTCGCCCTCGCTCCAGACGCTGAGCGGCTTGCAATCAGCTTGCCGGATGGCATCTACATCCAATCCATCGCGAACGGCGAAAGGAAGAGAATTCACGCGATGAAGTCGATGTCGCCGAGCGCGCTTTGGTGGCACCCTTCGGGCCACGCTCTTGGATTTCGAGATACCTCGGGGGAGCGATCGAACGCGCGTGTCTGGCAAGTGAATGACGACGGTTCCCATCCGCGGCAAGTCGGTCCGGAGGAGGCGCAGGGACAGGGGGCCGGTGTCTGGTCAATGGATGGCAAGAGGTTCTTCTACAGGGGCTTGGATGGGGAGATCTTCGTCCGGACCCAAACCGGTATGCTGGGGTGGCTGAGGAAACCCACTGTCAACCGGCTTACTGCCAGCGGCCAGTTCGGTACGTCTCCGGCCGTCGATCCCCTCAATCCAAGGAGACTCTATGCTTTGGGAACAACGTCCCGTGGTGAGACTGTGCGCTATGACCGCCGAGCCCGAAAGTGGGTTACCTTCCTGGAGCGCTTTTCCGGCGAGAGCATCGATCGATCCCCCGACGGCGAGTGGATGGTCTACGTCAAGTTTCCAGGCGCTGAACTCCACAAGTGCAAGCTCGACGGTTCCGGGGATGTGCTGCTTGCCCCCGGGGTATACGCGCTGAACCCGAGTTGGTCCCCGGATGGGAAACGCATCGCGTTCCCGGGTCGTCCCAGTGATACGGATGGGGAATTGAAGGTGTGGCTGGTCTCCGCAGATGGAGGTGATGCCGCGCCGTATCGTCCGGAAATCGCGTCCGGCTACGACACCGTCTGGTCCAGGGACGGAAAGCGAATCCTGCTTGGCCAAATCCCCTTTACTCGGATTCCCGGCGAGAACAACATCAAGATTCTTCATCTCGAAACGGGAAGACTCGAGACGGTGCCTGGCAGCGGCAGTCTGTTTTCCCCTTGTTGGTCGCCGGATGAAAAGCAAATAGCTGCATTGCGCACGTATAATAAATACCCCCAGATTTGGGACTCGGTGAAGGGACAGTGGCGCGAACTCATCAAGAGATCAATCGGGTTTCCGAAGTGGTCTAAGGACGGGAGATATCTCTACGCTCGGACGGTGAGAGGAGAAGACGTGCTGCGGGTGGAAGTCGCCACCGGCCGATCAGAGGAGATCGCGCATATGGAATTTGCGACAATCGGAAACGTCGGAGCGTGGGTGGGCTGGACAGAAGACTGGGAGCCCCTCACTATCCGCGACAGCGGCTCGACACAGGTCTATCGCATCGACCTGGATCGCTGAGACATCACCGTAATAAAGACGTGAAATTTGGATATAGGACAGCGCGGTCCACCTACCGGGGTATGGGCAGACTTATCTCACTTGGATGGATAACGCACTCGCTGACATGTGGCAACGCAAGGAATGGTTCTCCCTGACGGCGTAGTGTTTGCCGATCGCACAATCGCGCCCGTGGCAGCGTCAATACTCAATCCTGGTGGCAGCGGACCGGTCGGCGTGGGGATACGGCTGGTCACGTCGATGGCGAATACGAAAGGCGGTGTCCGTTTGGTTGTGACCGTCGAAGAATAGGGCACGCCTACCTGGACCCGCGAGAACGGCGTCGAACGGGAAGTCACTGAGTCGAGTCTCATTTGCTTGTGTGGGTAGCAGCCTGTCCCCACTCGTTCAAGTTTCTTGCGCCGTCCTCCCGGCGCGCCCTTATGGGATAATTGAATTTCAGGCCAGTCCCCCTACTACATGGATCGCGAATTCATCCGCAATTTCTCTATCATCGCGCACATCGACCACGGTA
>JAOAPT010000948.1 GCA_025463045.1 Candidatus Solibacter sp. | reverse complement strand
GGCCCTTACTGTCAGGCGACAAACATGGTTGGCAAAGCTGAAGGCCGCAGGCGTTCCCTTCGAGTTATTCACCGGTGAGGGTGGGTCCGCACACCTTCTGGTCGGGCGCGCGCCGGGACCTGGCCGTCACCGGACGCGATGCGGACGTTTCTGGCCGAAAGCTTCCGTTCGGAGGACTGCCACCAGCGCGAGGAGAGCGAGGAGCGAGAGAATCTCGCCCGCCCATCGCGGAGAGGTGCGTTTCCACTCGGCGGCGATCGTATGATTGCCGGGAACCAGCTCGAAGCGAATCAGCCCGGTCCCTTCGGCGGGGTAGATGGGCACGGGGGCGCCGTCGACCGTCACTTGCCAGCCTGGAAAATACGCGATCGGCAACTCGGCGGTAGTTATCTCCAGGCTGCGGGTTTCGAGACCTCTGATTTCACCGTTGCCCGAAACGAGACGGAGTCGCTCGGTAGAGAACGGCGGCACGGTTCGCATCCAGCGCGGCTTGAGTTCTCCGGAGGTGGTGGTCTCGAACCCGGATTGCGCCAGGTAGGCAGGCGTCCACAAGCGAGCATCGAGATCCTGATACCCACTGGGCGCGAGATGGCTGAGGTTGGGAACAATCAGCAGGGCCATTGCCGCTGCGAATGCCGGCCAGCGCCAACGGCCTAAACGCTCCAACGCGGGCGTCGCCGATGCGGCAACCGCGGCCAGGCAGATCGCGACGGGACCCAGCAAGCGCCAGGGAAACTGGATACGCTGCAGAACCGGCAGCCATTCCCAGACCCAGCCCATCGGTTGCAGGGTGACGAGGCAGAGGATGGCGGCAGACGCGGTGAAGAGCTTCAACCAGCGCCGGTCGCGCGCCGCGGTCCAGGCGAAAGTGGCAAGCAGCAGATGTCCCCACCCGAGGCCGAAGGATTTTGCCGCGCCGTAGCCCCACCCGGAATCGAGCAATTGGCCCGCCCGCAGCAGGTGGTTGGTATACCGGAAGCCGCCCTGCATCGAGAGTTCAAGTTGCACATACTGACTCTCGACCGCGATCGGCAGCCAGACGAACGCGCTGAGTGCGATCCCGAGCAGCAGTCCCATCGCCAGCGGACGCCATACGGCGCGAGGGGTCATAAACACCAGAAACCCGACGAGCAGTGGCGTGAAATAGAAGGCCACCATAAAGTGGCTGAGCACCACCGCAGCGTACGCGGCCGTTCCGATCGCCAGGTGACGGCGGCGGCCGCTGCGCGCGAACGCGGCGAACCCGTAAAGGGTGAAGGCGCAGAACGGGAAGGCCGAGAACTCGCTTAACGCGGCGCGGACATAGAGATCCAGCGCCATATACGGCGCGTAGAGCGCGGCGGCGGCGCAGAGAAATCCGCCGGACACGCCGAAGTAGAGGCATCCCAGCAGGAACATACCGGCGGCGAAAAGCACGATGAGCGTGGCAGTCGCAAGATTGATCGCGGTCTGCAGGTCCGGAATCGCGATGTGCCAGACCTCGGCGATGTAATGCAGCATCGGCGGGACGAAGAGGAAGAGCGGCTGGCCGGTGCCGCGGTCGAGATCGGGCGCCCATCGGGGAAGCAGCGTGCCATGCGCGATGTTCTGATGAAATTCAATTTGGCGGGGAAGGTAGCCGAGCGCGTCGTCACCCAGCGCCATGCGCGAAGTGAACAGCGGGATGGCAACCGGCAGGGCCAGGAGCAGGATTCCGGCGGCCGGAAGCCAGGCTTTCGGAAGCGGCACGGTTAGTGGCCTGCTCCCGGACGTGCGCGCCAGGAAGACTATGGTGCCGATACCGGCCAGCGCCAGCCACAGCTTCCACGCGCTGCCTTCGTAGCGCAACACGACGGTATGTTTTCCAGGTTCGACCGGTACGCCAATGAATCCCGGAGAGAGCATGACGGTGGCGACCGGCGCGTGATCCACCCACGCGTGCCAGTTGGGGTGCCACGTGGTCTTGAATAACACGTACGATGGGCGCGCGATCTTGACGTCCGCCTCTCCCTCGCGTTCCGCCGCAACGGCGCCCGCGGGAGGCAGCGCGGGCACAGCGGGAAGCGCGGCCTCTGGCCAGAGGCGCGGCTTGTCCTTCGACGTTCCGCCCAGATCGAGCATCAGATGCTGCCGCTTCACGACCCAATCGCTCTGCAGCCAGCGATCGTTGACGTCGTAGAAGCTGTGCTTGGTGGCGTGGACGGCGACGGGGGCATCCACCACCTCGAAGTAGCCGGTCTCGGGCATCGCGAAAATATCGAAGCGCCCGATGGTCTGTTCGCGCGTCCAGAATGGCGGCAGGGCGGTCTGAATCCCGGCGGGCGCGACCACGGTCCGGATGCCGAACAGGCGGTAATGAACCGGATCCCACTCGTTCATCCGAAGCTGTATATCGGCGGGCAGCGCCATGGCGTGATAGAGGTAGCTGACGGCAGGCACCTGGCGGACGCTGAGGAAGGCGAAGAACGGGACCGAGCCGATTTTGTGTTGTCCGCCCCAGCCGGCCGGCACACCCGCGTAGACCCGCCCGCCGCGCTCTTTGACACGTCCGATCACGGCGTCGAGCGCTGGAGCCGCTCCGGCGTAGGCGGCGAGATTGTCTCGGCTCCACTTCTCGTTATTGGCGAGATAACCGCCGCGCTCGCGGATCGCGGGCGCCAGCAGAACCATCGCGATCACGATGGCCGCCACCGTTTGTCCGCGCGCCGCGAGTGTGCGCCACAGTTCGCCGAACGCGACGGCCGCGAGCAGCACGAGGAAGACCTGCGCCCCGGCGGCGACGCGATGCAGTTGCATGTCGGCGGACACACCGGCGAGCGCGAGCACGGATCCCCAGAAGGAGCGGCCGAAGAGCATTGCGATCCACACTCCGGCGGCCGCGAGTACCCACGCGGAGGCTGCGTGGCTGAAGCGTTTCCAAACCACGACCGCAATGCCGGCGAACGCCGCGAGGGAGAGCACCGGCAGCCGGTTCGCGTCCAGCAATTGCCCGGTGAACAGATAACGGAGCGTGGTGGCCGCGCCGAACGCATCCCACTTCCAGACTGGCTCCCACCGGCTGTGATTGATGATCGGACTGTCGATCGCCAGCGGCAGCAACTGGAAGGCGGCGAGCGCGAACGCCGCTGCCCCGATGCGCAGCACACGGACTACGCGCTCCGCGCGCGGCACTTTGCCGTCGGGCAGCAGCGCCGCCAACACCAGGCTGACCGCGCCCATATAGCCGAAGATCAGGTGGGCGAGGCACGTCAGCCCGAGCAGAACTCCAGCAAGCGTGAACCCACTCCCGCGGCGCAGCGCCCGCCAGCCGAACCCAAGCGAGAGAAGGAATAGATGCGCCGCCACGGCTTGCGGGAATAGTCCATTGCCCGCCCACACGTAGCTTCCGTATTCCAGGCCGAAAAGCCCGCTGGAGGAGATCAGAGGCGCCATCACGGCGGCCGCGAGTGCGGCGGGCCGGCCCAAATCCAGTAACCGCGCGGCGGCATAAAACGAAAGGGGCAGCAGCACGACGGCAAGAAATCGAACCCAGCAGAATACGGTCATTAGCGAGACCGTTTTGCCAAGCGCAAAGTAAACAGCCGCGACCAAAAGATGCGCGAGCGTCTGATAATCGCGCAGCATGGGGAAGCCGAAGGTCCACTCCGGACTCCACGCGTCCAGCGGATTGCCGCCATGTTCGACCGCGTCCACGATGCGCTCGATCATCGCAAAGTGGGAGACGTTGTCGTTGAGGTCGACGCGGCTGGCGGCGAGGTCGGGCCACATGCCCGCGGTGCTCGCTGCGACCACGGCGAACAGTACGACGCACGCCGGCCAATTGTCGCCTAGATTTCGCATGGAGGGTGATTATATTAGACCGCTATCGGCTCCCTCGGCGATACACTTCGCAGTTTAATTACGCGACGACGTGTTTGTGGTTTGCGACGTAATTCTGCAAATATTCGGAGAAGGCGCGCGCCAGAGCCTGGCGCGTATGGTCGGTGCGGCCGACCTTCTTGTCCTCGATCTGGATGACGGGCAGGAGGTCGCGCGTAGTCGAGGTAATGAAGACCTCGTCGGCGGATTCCAGATCGCCAGGCAGCAGGGTCTTCTCTTCGACCCGAATGCCGGCAGCGTGGATTTCGCCGAGAATGACCTGGCGGGTAATGCCGGGCAGGCAGCCGGAACTAAGCGGCGGGGTCGCGACGTGATTTCCATTCGCGATAAACAGGTTGGCCGACGTGCATTCGGCAACTTCGCCGCGTTCGTTGAGCAGGATGACTTCGTCGAACCCGCGCTGCTGGGCGGATTCCAGCCACGTGAGGTTCATCGCCCACGAGAGAATTTTGGTGCCCGCGAATTCGCAGGCCGCGTGGCGCGACTCTCGGACGTAGGCGAGTTTGACGCCTTCGCCCCAATCCTTCGAATCGGCCGTGAGCGCGACCACATCGCTGGCGCGCCCGTTCGAGGGCCCGGCCCACATACCTCCGCCGTTGCGGACGATGACCAGCCGCAGGGTGCAGCTAGGCGCCTGATTCGCCTCCACGAGCTCGCACAACTGGCGGCGCAGCTTCTCGGAATCCTCGGGAAGTGCGACGTGGAACAGCTTGGCGTCGCGCTGGATACGCGCCCAGTGGCGCTCCCACGCGAAGAGCACGCCATCGGCGACTCGCAGCGTGGTGAACACGCCCCAGCCGGAAAGCAAGCCTACCTGTCCAGGCGCGAGCGAAAGCGCGGTGGACTCCTGAATCTGGTCGTTGTGGAGAACGAATCGGTGCAGCACCTCACTATTCTACCGCCAGTTCGGAAAAGGATCGGCGCGGCATTCGCGGCATGCGGCGAGGAGTTCGGGCACACGCTTGCGACGCTCGAAGAGGCGCTCGAGAAGTTGCTGGAGCGCGTCCTCCTCGCCTTCCACCCAGTCGGGCGGGATCGCCTTCCAGGCCTGGTCGACTACTTCCTCGGGGAAGTGGATCACGTGGTCGAGCCAGGGCTGAAAATCGTCGAGCGAGCGCACGCCCTGGTAGACGAGCTTGCGTGCGTAGAGGCCCTGCAAAGGCGATTCCGGGAAGTCCCAATTCGGACCATTGAAGGCGTAGCCGTGGTCGATCATGCGCGCGACGAATGCGGCCCGGCCGCCACCCGACTGATTGCGCACCATGGCACGATAAAAGACGCTCTGGCGGCCATCGGCATTGCCCACCCATTTATCGAGCACGAGGATCGCCCGGAAGTCGTCCAGGTTGGCGACCTGGCCGAGCAGGGCATCGGGCAGAAAATCGTAGACGGCGGTCAGATTGGGGTCGCCCGGATAGCGCGAGCCGAACTGCCAGCCCGGCTCGATCGGCACCTGCCGGCTGCCGAGTTGCATTGAGCACTCGGGATTGGCCTGGAGGAAACCGGCATCGACCTGAATTAGCGCGGTCTCCGGCGCGGAAATGTTCAGGTAGCGCAGGATGGTCGCGCAGAGGGCTTCGTTGACGAGGACGCGGCGGTGTTGGGGATTATTGCGGAATTTGACGACGTACCAATGTCCGTCGTCGGCTTCCAACAGATGAGCCTGGGCGCCCCCTCGCATTTTTCGCACGTGCCGGACCGCGGTGAGAGGCATCGGAATGAAAATGCAGTAACCTAGAGTTTTAACACAAAGGACGAGAAACTCATGGCGGAAACAGGAACTCCTACCAATAACGCACCTGAACTGGAAGCGAAGGGCGCTCCCGCGGGCGGACGCAGTAAAGACGATATCGCACTCGAACTGATGAAGTTCATCGCCGTGACGACCGGCTTCGGCAAGTCAGGCGGATCGTCGGCGGGGTTCTCCGGTAAGCCCACCAAGAATGCGGCGGAAGAGCACGTAGACGAACTGCTCGGGCTTTTTGAGCGGTGCCGGAAAACAGTTGGAAAAGAGTAGAAAGGCGAGGTTTCCCGTTTTCTTTTGAGGACAGGCGAACCGCGCCGTGAGTACGATCACGGCGCGGTACGTGGGACTTACTTCTTTTTCGAGGTTTTCTTGACGGCCTTCTTGGCCGGGGCGTTCTTGGCCGGGGCCTTTTTCACCGCCTGCTTGGCGGGGGCTTTTTTCGCTGGAGCCTTCTTTGCTGGGGCCTGCTTCGCGGCTTTCTTAGCGAGCGCCTTTTTGGCCGGAGCTTTCTTCGCGGCCTGTTTCACCGCGGCCTTCTTCGCCGCTTTTTTCACCGGAGCTTTCTTGGCAGGCGCTTTTTTCGCCGGGGCCTTTTTGGCGGCGACTTTCTTCGCTGGCGCCTTCTTGGCCGGAGCTACTTTGGCGGGCGCTTTCTTCGTCGACGAAGCCTTCTTCACCGGTTTCTTGGGCGGAGCTTCGGTGGCGGATTCACCCGCAGGAAGCTCGGCAGTGGCCGGTACAACTAGCGGAGGCGGAGTGGGGACCCCGACAGCAACGATCTCGACTTCGATGATTTCATCGTCGTCATCGTCATCATCGTCGTCGTCCTCATCGTCGAACTCGTCGAGCTTCGAGTCCATTTCCGCGTGCTCTTCGTCCTCGTAGTCGTGGAAGTCTTCCATCTCGTCTTCGTCCTTCACAGCGATGATCGGGCTATCGAACATTCAACAAGCCTCCTGTAGTCAAGGCACAATCACCCATAGAATACCCCTTTTTGAAGAAGAGGCAATAGCGAAAAAAGTTGATTCCGACAATTACGGAGCCCGAGTCCGAATTAATTGCCGGCGTTATGCGCGACTACCACCCGAGTTTTACGAACCGGCCGGACGGTAGCCGTCGTGGTGGTGGTTTTGCGGCGGGTAGCGGGCTTGCGATGTGCTGCCGTGGTGGTGGCGGGCTTGCGGTGTGATGGGGTGGCGGAGGTCCTGCGCGCCGCTGTGGCCGTGGTCTTGCGCACTGCAGGAGTTTCCATGCGGGCAGAAGCGGGGATCAGTAGCCGGTCACCTTCCTGCGCCTGCTGCGATTCCAGGTGGTTAACGGAAACGATTGTCGTCGTCGACACGTTGTAGCGCTTGCCGATCGAAGCCAGGGTCTCGCCAACCCCGACGCGGTGCATTCGCCACGCATCCAGATGACTCGACGGGATCAACTGCATCGCCGCCACCAGTTGATTGCCGCTGCCTTTGGGCACGTGCAAGGGATATTCTTCGGGAATCATACCGCGCAGGCTCGCCGGGTTGAGGGCTGCCAGTTCGGTGAGCGGCAGGTCGAGAATGTCGGCTACCAGGGTGAGGCTGGTCGGGGCAGTGGTCTCGACCGTATCGTATTCCAGCGGCGGCTCCAATTGGAAGCCTTCGATCCCGTACTCGGCCGCATTCTTTTCCATGATCGTCATGGCCAGAATGATCGGCACGTAATTCGTCGTCTCGGCAGGCAGCAAGCCGCGGGAGCGCAGTTCCCAGAAGTCCGCATAGCCGGACCGCTCGACAGCCTTTTCCACCGAAACGGGACCGCAATTGTAGGCGGCAATCGCCAGATACCAGTCGCCGAACTCGTGATAAAGATCGCGAAGATGGCGGGCGGCGGAACGGGTCGCCTTCTCGGGATCCATGCGATCGTCAGTGTAGCGGGTCTGCTTCAGTCCGTATTCATTGCCGCGTGAAGCGAGGAATTGCCACATGCCGCCGGCAGCCTTGCGGGAAACGGCGCGCGGAATGAAGCCCGATTCGGCCTGCGCCAGATGGATCAATTCCTGAGGCACGCCCTCTTCATCGAGAATGCGCTGAATCATTGGGCGATAGCGCCCGGATCGCTGCAAACCGGCCAGCAGGGTGCGGTGTCCGCGATTGGAGAAATAGTTAATGTATCCGAGGACAGCGTCATTTACCGAAAGCGGCAACTGCGACGTGGTCGCGGCGACCTGTTCCCGAACCTTGTCTTTCAGCTTGGGGTCGACCGGAAACGTCATCTGCAGGATGTCTTCCAGGGGCGCCTTTTCAAATCGGGTCTGGTCGACGAGGGCGGCAGCGCCGAGATCGCCGAGGTCATACCGGTGGATGGAATCGACCATCTCATCCAGCTTGCGCTCGTATTCCTGGCGATCGACCACGTCCTGTTCGCTCGCCTCCAGCATGGTGTCGATCGCGCGGTCGAACTCGCGACGGGCGTTGACGAGATCTTTCGACTGGTAGAAACGCCTGCCGTTCTGAAACATCCGCTGGGCGCGCTGCACCGTACTATCAGCTTGGGTGCGCCGCTGCAAAATCTGGGGGTTATTGAGAATCACCGCCGGAATATCAGCGCCCAGGAAGACGTTGGCCTGTGTGGCAGGAGGTTCGGGAAGCTCGACCGCCGCCGCGCCTTTCGGCGCCGGCGGGAGGAAGGACATTTGGAATCTGGACTGCTGTGTATATCCGCAACCGGAACCGATTACTACCGCCGAGAACAGCAAAAAAGAGAACAGAGTCTTGGTTCGAACGTGCATCCAACCGCCTCGAACTATGAAAATGAAGTACTTGTACGTCCTGTAACCCGGTATTGACCTTTAAAAGCCTACACCACGTTCACTGCGGAACGCAACCACCGAAACAGGATCCGCCCCGTACGTCGTGTCACAAACGTACGGGGCTGGGTCGTTACTCCTCTTCTTCCTCTTCGCCCGTCTTGGCTGCCTTTGCAGCGGCAATAATCTTGTCCGCCTGCAAAGGCGGCACATAATCGTAGTGATCGAACTCCATCGTAAAGGAAGCCCGACCCTGCGTCATGGCCGTCAAGTCACTCTGATAGTTTAACATCTCGGACATGGGGACCTGGGCCTTGATGAACTGGGTGGCTCCCCGGGTGTCCATGCCGGAGATGCGGCCGCGGCGACCGTTGAGATCGCCCATTAAATCGCCCGCATACTCGACCGGCGCAACGATCTCCGCATTCATCACTGGTTCAAGCAGCGCGGGCTTGGCCTGCTGCATGGCGGCTTTGAATGCCTTCCGCGCGGCCAGTTTAAACGCCAATTCGCTCGAATCGACGTCGTGATAGGAGCCGTCGTAGACGGTCACCTTGAAATCCACCATCGGGTAGCCGGCCAGGAAGCCATTGGCCGCGACTTCCACGATGCCCTTTTCGACGGCGGGGATGAAGTTCTTCGGAATCGAGCCGCCGAAGGTCTCGTTGACGAACTCGAATTTGCCGCCGCGCGGGAGCGGGTCCATCTTGATCCAGCAATCCCCGAACTGCCCGTGGCCGCCGGTCTGCTTTTTGTGACGACCTTGAACGTCGGCGTGTCCACGGATCGTCTCGCGATACGGGATTTTCGGCGCTTTCAGGGTGACATCCACGCCGTAGCGCTTCTTTAAGCGGCTGACGACGATTTCCACATGCTGCTGTCCGGCGCCCGCAAGGAGGAACTCGCGCGTCTGCGGATCGCGGTAGAAGCGCAGCGACTGGTCCTCTTCCAGGATGCGGTGGACAGCGTTGCCCATCCGGTCTTCGTCATTGCGCGACTTGGCTTCGATCGCGAAGGCGATGGAGGGCTCCGGCAGCTTGACCGGCGGGTACGTGATGTTCAGCGCCTTATCCGCCAGCGTGTCGCCGGTCAGGGTGTCCTTGAGCTTGGCGACCGCCCCGATATCCCCGGCATGGAGTTCGGTGATGGGATTCAGCGTCTTCCCGTTCGGACTGCTGAGGTGGGCCAGACGCTCCGCGGAGCTTTTGTTCACATTCTGTAAAGTCGCGTCGTTCTTGATGATGCCGGTGTCCACGCGGAAGTAGCTGATTCGTCCGGCGAACGGATCGGCCGTCGTCTTGAAGACATAGGCCGACGGCAGATCGCTCTCGGCGACCGGGCGGTGCGCCTCCACGCCGTTGACGAAGGCGGTGATTTCGCCGCGCTCGGTGGGGTTGGGCATGTCTTCGACGATCAGGTCGAGCAGCAGGTCGGAGCCGATGTTGTGCAGCGCCGAGGCGCACATCACCGGGAAGACGCGCATTTCGCGGACGCCTTGGCGCATGCCTTCGAGGATGTACTCCGCCGGGAGGGTGCCCTTTTCGAAGAACTCCTCCATGTAGGCGTCGTTGCCTTCGGCGACGATTTCGACCAGCGCTTCGTGTGCCTTCTGTGCTTCCTCAGCGCAGGCGTCGGGAATTTCGGTTTCCTTGCCTTTCCCATCGCCATCCGGCGTATAGGTGAAGGCCTTCATGCGAATCAGGTCGACGATGCCCTTGAAATCGCGCTCGCTGCCGATGGGCAGATGGATCGGCACGGCGGCTCGTCCGAAGAATTCCTGGACACTGGCGAGCGCGCGGTGAAAATCCGCCCGTTCGCGATCCAGCTTATTAATAACGATGGCGCGGGGAAGCTTAAACTCCGTGGCGAACGACCAGACCTTCTCCGTCTGGACTTCGACGCCGGCGACTCCATCGACGACGACGACGGCGGCATCGGCGGCCACCAATGCGCCACGGGTATCGTTAATAAAAATGTTGTACCCCGGTGTGTCGAGGATGTTGATTTTGGTCTT
Source organism: Candidatus Solibacter sp. (assembly GCA_025463045.1). Taxonomy (GTDB): domain Bacteria; phylum Acidobacteriota; class Terriglobia; order Bryobacterales; family Bryobacteraceae; genus Solibacter. The sequence goes on along the minus strand of JAOAPT010000948.1, from coordinate 7,899 downwards.
CTTCCACTCGGCCACGGCGATGGCAGTAGTGATCGTGATTTTGCGTTGGATTTCCTCCTCGTCAAAATCGGTGATCGTGTTGCCCTCATCGACACGGAGGAGGCGGCTGGTAGCTCCAGCGGTGAAAAGCAACGCGGCAGTGAGCGTGGTCTTGCCGGAATCGCCGTGGCCCACTACACCAACGTTCCGGATATCCTTGCTTTCGTAGACTTTCACGGAGTTGCTCCCTTTTTAAAACGGAATAGTAACACGACGTTCGGTAGGGTGGCGGAATGAAAGCGGACCCACCGGATAGCGAATCGTCAAGGGTTTCCGGGCGCCGCCAACTCACGCATCAGCCAGGCGCGGGCCATTTTCCAATCGCGCATCACGGTTTCCGGAGAGACTTTGAGAACCTCGGCCGTCTCCTGAACGGTCAGGCCGCCGAAGAAGCGCATCTCGATCACCTTGGCTTTCCGGGGATCGAGCTTGGCGAGTGCGTCGAGCGCTTCGTCGAGGGCGACCAGTTCGCTGGGGCGGTCGGGCATTGCGTCGATCGATTCGTTCAGGTTGACGTGAAGAGCTCCGCCGCCGCGCTTACCGGAGCCCCGGGCGCGCGCGGAATCCACCAGAATGCGGCGCATCGTCTGGGCGGCGACCGCGAAGAAGTGGGCGCGATCCTGCCAGCGGACCTCAGCGATATCGACCAGGCGCAGGTACGCCTCATGGACTAGCGCAGTGGCCTGCAGGGTATTGCCGGGATTCTCCCGACGCATGTAGCGGGCGGCCATACGGCGCATTTCGGCGTAGACCAGCGGGGTCAGGTTCTCCAGGGCTGCCGGGTCGCCGCCGCCCCATGCCTGGAGGAGACGGGTGATTTCCGCGGAGGAGCTCGCCGGTTCCATGACTTGGACCTTATTATATCGGTCCAAAAGAATTTCCCCCGGTGCTTACAGTTTCGTTCCAGTTTCCTCGCTAACCGTGGCAGGAGGGGATATGAAGGCGATCCTGACACTCGGTATGGCGCTGGCGGCGGGGATAGACGCATATTCCGCCGAGTGCGTCGTGGTTGAACTGGGCAACCCGACAGCAGTACCGCCGCAGGTCCTGCTTCGGGCGAAGGACGTGGCGGCGAGCATCTTTGCCGGGATCGGGGTGGAGTTGCGGTGGTCCGTGAAGGGACATCGCAAAGCTGCCGGATGCTCGATGAGGGTGGAAGTGGAACTGGAAACCTCCGATGGTCCGGAAGACCGTCCAGGCGTGCTGGCTTACGCCTCCGTCGGAATCGAGGCGGACAAACGGGTTCACGTCTTTGTCGACCGCGTGAACGCGATGGTGCCGGCGCTTGACCGGGCCGCGCTGCTGGGTCATGTGCTGGCGCACGAGATCACCCACATTCTCGAGGGCGTGGCCCGCCACTCCGACGCCGGCGTGATGAAAGCTCGCTGGGAAGCCAGGGAATTGAGAGAGTTAGGGCGCCGCCCGCTGCGTTTCCAACTCGTCGATCAGGCATTGATTCATGCGGGACTGATTCACGCGGGACTGGCGGCGATCGAATAAGACGTGCATAATCACAGACTAGCGACACTATGGACGTGCAACGTTTTCAGCGGATTGAACAGCTTTATCACGATTGCCTGGAGCGGGCTGCGGGCGAGCGCGATGCGTTTCTGAGAGGTGCCTGCGCGGACGATGAAAGCATGATCCGCGAAGTGGAGTCGTTGCTCAATCAATCGGCCGAGGGCGTTCTGGACCGTCCCGTGTGGCAGGCGGTTGGGTCGCGATACGATGGTTCGGATAGCATGATCGGCCGCCGCATCGCGCATTTCGAAATCACCGGCCGTTTGGGAGAGGGCGGCATGGGGGCGGTTTACAAGGCGCGCGACCATCACCTGGATCGTGATATCGCCTTAAAGGTGTTGCTGCCCGAAGCGATGGGGAATGCCGACCGGCGGCGGCGCTTTGTACGCGAGGCGAAGGCGGCTTCCGGCCTTACACACCCCAATATCGTCCACGTCTACGACATCGACGAGTCGGACGGCGAATTGTACATCGCCATGGAGTATGTAACGGGCAAAACGCTGGATCAGGCGATCGAGCGGAAGGGCCTGCCGCTGCGCGACGTGCTCCGCTACGCGGTGCCGATGGCGGACGCGCTGGCCAAGGCTCACGGTGCCGGGATCGTCCATCGCGACTTGAAGCCCTCGAACGTGATGATCACGCCCGAACGCACGGTGAAGGTGCTCGATTTTGGGTTGGCTAAGCTGATCGAACGGTCCGGTGATCCGAGTGAGAGCGCGGAGACGGTCGCGATGGAGAAGAGCGGCGAGACCAGGGAAGGCACAGTGGTCGGGACCGCGGCCTACATGTCGCCCGAACAGGCAGAAGGCCGGCCGGTGGACGGGCGCAGCGACATCTTCTCCTTCGGCGCGGTGCTGTATGAGATGCTGACCGGACGCCGCGCGTTCGCCGGGGCAACGCGCATGGCGACGATTTCCGCCGTCCTGCGCGATGAGCCGAAGCCCGTTACCGAAACTCACGAAACGGTCCCGAAGGAGCTCGAACGCATCATTACGCGCTGCCTCCGAAAAGATCCGGACCGTCGCTTCCAGCACATGGAAGATCTACGGGTCGCGCTGGAGGAAGTGAAGGAAGAATCGGAATCGGGGCAACTGGCGGCGCCTGTCAAGACACCGGCCGACGGCAGGAAGTGGATGTGGGCCGCCGGTGCGGTGGTGATCCTGGCCGGCGCGGCCTTGGCCTGGCGGTTCGCGCAAACCCGCGGCGGAGCGAGCGAGGCGCTGGAGACGACGCAGGTGACCACGGTCCCAGGCCTGGCAATTGGAGCTTCTTTTAGTCCGGACGGGAAGCAGATCATCTACAGCTCGAACCGCAATGGTTGGTTTGAGATTTATACGGGTCCAGTGTCGGAAGCGGGCTCGGAGCGGCAGATTACGACCGACGGGAACCAGGCAATGGAGCCCGCCTGGTCGCCGGACGGCAAGACGATCGCCTACCACTCTGTCGCGACGCATGGGATCTGGGCAATTCCGGTGGAAGGAGGTACGCCGAGGCGGATCAGTGCGTTCGGATCCAGTCCCGCGTGGTCGCCCGATGGAAGGCAATTGGCATTTCGCTCCTATGAACCCTCGTCGCTGGCGCCTTCCGATTGGCCGGGCGATGGCGACTCCACAATCTGGCTCGTGGGGTCGGACGGCTCGAACCTTCAGCAGTTGACGCTGCCTCGCGATCCGCCGGGGCAGCATGCGGACCCGAGTTGGAGTCCGGACGGGAAGCGGGTCATCTTCGCATCACTATCGATCATCACGATGGGCTTTCGCGGGGCTCTGTTTACAGCGGAAGTGGCTACCGGCCAAGTGAAGCCGGTTTCGGTGGGCGAAATCGGGGCGGCGGCGAGTCCGATCTTCGCGCCCGATGGCAAAGGGGTTTACTTTGCCGGGCGGCCCAGTTTCGCGGCTTCCAACGGCGTTTACTATTCCGATTTCACGGACCATCCGAAAGCAGTGGAGCTTTGCCGCACCAAACAGGCGTCGCCGACACGCATCGCCGTGTCGCGCGACGGTAAGACTCTGGTCTTCACGCGTCTGGTGAATGCCAGCCAGATCTGGTTGACCGATACCAACGGAAAGGACATCAAGCCGCTGTACCAGGACTCGGTCGTGCGCGCGCGAATCCCAACTTTTTCGCCCGATGGAACCCGGCTGAGCTATCAGGTGCAGTCGGACGATTCGACCCTTGGCGTCTGGATGATGAATGCCGACGGATCGAATCCGGTACGGGTGGCTCCGGACCTGGGGAACGCGAACGGTTCCAGTTGGGACGAGTCGGGGAAGCGGATGGCGATCAATTACTTTCTCCCGGGCAGGAAAGCCGGCGTGGTCTGGGTGGACTTGGCGAATGGCTTCCGCGAGACGCTGCTGGAAGGTGATCTTTCTGTGATGCGCGACATGCTGCGCACCCACGTGTCGCCCGACGGAAAGGAATTCCTCTATGATTTTGGATCGCCGCGCAACATCTGGAAGCGGCCGGTGGGGGGAGGCTTGCCCAAGCAGCTTACCTTCGGGAGACAGCGCACCTGGTTCCCGGAGATCTCGTGGGACAGCAAGTGGATCATCTATCAACAATCCGAGGGCGACGATTCGCAAATCGCGGTGATGGATCGCGACGGCGGCAATCAGAAGGTCTTAACTTCCGGACCGGGCAAGCGGTTCTCGCATTCGTTCGCCTCCGACAACCGGCGCATTGCGTATGCCGGCTACGATAACGGCGTCTGGAACCTGTTTTGGATCGACCGGATTACCGGCGAGACGAAACAGATCACGCACTATACTGCGTACGGATCTTTTGTGCGGAGTCCGGCGTGGCGGCCACATACGGAGCAGATGGCGTACGAACTCTCCGACGTGAAGGGAAATATCGAACGGCTGCAGTTGGCGAGGTGACGCTACGCTCCCCATCCGAGCCGCGACGGGTGCCGCCGAACAACGCGACTGCTCCCCTTGAAAATCGCGCGCGAACAAACCGATCGTGTTGTGGCAATGAACGGGCCCGAGAAAAATTGGGTTGAAGAGCACACCCCAATCGGAGCCGCGACGGTTACGGAGCGGTGGTCCTCTTCGGTGACCGACGCTCCCTTGCTCGCCAAAGCGCGAGTCACGGTCGCGGCTCCGATTGGGGCTCGTTTTTTGATCACCTGGAGTCTTCCCGCGACATGCCGGCGGAAGCAGGGCCTACGTGCCCACGACGCCCGCGAGCGGACTGCTCGCGCTCGCGTACAGCTTCTTCGGCATACGTCCGGATTCGTACGCCAACCGTCCGGCCTCGACGCCGAGTCTCATCGCGCGCGCCATTTTCACGGAGTCGTCGGCGGCCGCGATCGCGGTGTTCATGAGCACGCCGTCGGCGCCCAACTCCATCGCGATCGCCGCATCGCTTGCCGTGCCGACTCCGGCATCCACAATCACCGGAACTTCGGTGATCATCTCGCGGAAAATGCGCAGATTCGTCGGGTTCTGGATGCCGAGCCCCGACCCGATCGGCGCAGCGAGCGGCATCACGGCGGCAGCACCCGCGTCGATCAGGCGGCGCGCGTTGACGATGTCGTCGTTGGTGTATGGAAGGACGACGAAGCCTTCCTTTACCAGAATACGGGTAGCCTCGATCAGGCCGGCGTTGTCCGGGAAGAGCGTCTTCTCGTCGCCGATGACTTCCAGTTTCACCCAATTGGAGAGGCCGCATTCACGGCCGAGCAGCGCGGTGCGGACCGCATCGTCAGCCGTATAGCAGGCAGCCGTATTAGGCAGGATAAAGATTTTGGTGCGGTCGATAAAATCGATCAGCGATTCCTTGGAACGGTCGGTGAGATTGACGCGGCGGACGGCGACCGTCACCATGTCTGCGCCGCTGGCCTCGTGACAGCGCTGCATTTCCTGAAAACTGCGGTACTTCCCCGTGCCCACGATGAGGCGCGAAGAAAATACGCGTCCCGCGATGGTCAATTTGTCGGACATGCCTCCATTGTAATGGGCGGCGCGGTTACGACGGAAACAGCGGCAGTTGTGCCGGGCGGGGACGGCGCGGCTTTCGGTCATCGAACACACTTCGACCGTCGAGCGATGGAGAAATGGCGCGCTCGTGCGCGATCGCCGCGTTGAAATTCGCTTGCGGCTCGTAGCGGCGCTCGATGTTGCGGACGAAGCGGTCGAGCCGGGCAAAACTTTCGAGTTTCTCGGGATCGCCCAGTTTTGCAGCGTCGAGCGCGGCGCGCAGGACGGTGATCGATTGGTCGTAGGTCTTGAGCGGGACGGGGAACGGGTGGCGATCCTTCCCGCCGAGCGCGAAAGAGAAGCGCGCCGGATCGGAGAATCGCGCCGGAGCGCCATGCACTACCTCGGCGATCAGCGCCAACGTCTGCAACGTGCGCGGCCCCAGATTTTCCATCAGGAGAAGTGATGCGAAATCGTGGAACTCGCGCTCGTACGCTACGGCGAGCACCGCACCGAGCCGCTTGAGATCGATATTCACCGCGCGCACATCGTGGTGCGCCGGCATCACGAGCTTGCGCGCCTCGGCGAGAGTGGTATCGGGTGAGGTTCGCGCGATCTCGAGCAGCGCCAATTGCGCGGGGCGCGCGTGGCTATCCACCAGGTTCAGAATCGCGCCTTGCGGCTCGCCGACGATCGCCGTGTGTGGCTCCGACGTGAAATCGCGGACGGCGGGCGAGTGCCAATGATAACGGCGCGCCATCCCGGTCTGCTGATTCATCCCCTGCTGCACGACCGCCCACTCGCCGGTCGCGCTGACCACGAAGGTGTGCAGATAAAGCTGAAAGCCGTCGTCGATCGCGTTGTTGTCGATGCGCGCAGTGAGGCGGCTGGTGCGGGCGAGCGCTTCGCCATCCAGGCCGCGGCGCTCGGCGACGGCGCGGAGTTCGTCCGGAGTATTACGGGAGTGGCGCCCGCGTCCGCCGCAGAAGTAAAGTCCGAGCTCGTGCGCGCGCGGATTGAGTCCGCGCTTGAGCGCGCCGAGCACGGAGGTAGTGATCCCGGAGGAGTGCCAGTCCATCCCCATCACGCTGCCGAGCGCCTGAAACCAGAATGGATCGCTGAGGCGTGAGAGGAATTCGGAAGGCCCGTGGTGATAGAGGACGCTTTCCACGATGGCGGTGCCAAGCGTGGTCATGCGTTCCGCAAGCCACGCAGGGACGCGGCCGCCGTGCAGCGGAAGATCGGCATGCCCGGAACGTTGCATCGATACTGCTATTTTCCCACCAGGCGGTTGTACTTCTTCAACGTGTCGCGGAGCTGATCGTGCGGAAGAGCATAAACCGTATTGCCGTTGAATCCCTTCATTGTCTCCGCGCCGACCATCGCGTTGACGATCGCTTCTTCGACCGCCTGCACACCGGCTTCGAAGACGCCGTTCAGCGAATCGTTGGGCAGCATCGAAACGTTGACGGCGGATTTCGCTGCGGCGGCGCCGGCGTTGGCCGTGGAGAACGCGATGAAAATATCGCCCGATCCGTTACTGGAGATCGACCCTGTGCGTCCCAGCCCCAGCGTGGCGCGTCGTGCGAGGCGCTTCACCTGATGCGGCAGCAGGGGCGCGTCGGTTGCCAGCACGATGATGATCGAGCCGACGTCTTCCCTGTATGGTGTCGTGCCCGCCAGGTGCGGCGGATTGCCGGTGATCTCTGGCCCGATCGGAATTCCGCCGATGCGCAGTTGCCGACGGCTGCCGCAGTTACACTGCACCAGCGCGCCAACGGTGTACCCGCCCGCGACGGTCCGCGATGAGGTGCCGATGCCGCCTTTGAAACCGTAGCAAACCATCCCGGTGCCGCCGCCGACGTTGCCTTCGGCGACCTGCCCTGTGGATGCGGATTCCAGCGCGGAGGTGACGTCCTCCGCCTTCACGTGAAATCCGTTGATGTCGTTGAGCGTGCCATCGTAGGTCTCGGCGACGATCGGATAGGTGTAGAAGCCGCCTGGAAACGTGTTCGTGCCCGGAACGCGACTATTCTTTACCAACCAGCCGAGAAACGAATCGCGGACCACGCCAACACTGTGCGTATTGGTGATGAGCACGGGCCCATCGAGGAATCCCGATTCTTCCAGCCAGTGGGTGCCCGTCATATCGCCGTTGCCGTTCTGCGAGAAGAAGCCGCCGAAGACCGGATCGTTGGACTTTTTCCCACGCGGCCAGACCGCCGTGACGCCGGTGCGCACGGAGTCTCCCGCGATGATCGTCCTGTGCCCGACCTCAACGCCGGGGACATCGACGATCGCGTTGAGATGTCCCGACGAGCCCTCGAACGGGACGCCCAGATCGCGCGCCCGGGGCTTGGTCTGGGCGAAGCAGGAGACGGCAAGGAAGGTGAGCAGAAGCGCTTTCATAACA
>JAOAPT010000928.1 GCA_025463045.1 Candidatus Solibacter sp. | reverse complement strand
CGTGATGACGCACTTGCCGTTAACGACCGCGCTGATCCGGTTCATCTTGGAGGGTGCGCCCCAACTCGTTCAAGCTGATTCCGATCTCCTGAAGCTTCCCGTAGTAGTTCGCCCGGATTGATGGGCGGTAGTTTCCTACGCGCTCTCTTCTCTCAGTGATAATCCACGATCTCCACTCGCCCTCGCACGAAGCGCGAGCCCATCCGAGCCGCGACCGTCAGGAAGCGGTGGTCACGTGACCACCGCTCCGTAACCGTCGCGGCTCCGATTAGTCTTCGACCGCCCGCTAACTAACCCTTCCGCCCTCGCCACTCGTGCTCCAGCATCCCCCAGACCACCAGATCGAGCCAGCGATCGTTCACCCACTCGCCCTCGCGCGTCACGCCTTCGCGCGTGAATCCGAGCCGCTCCGGGATCGCGCAGCTTCTGCCATTCTCCGTGCCGCACTGAATCGTGACACGGTGCAGCCCCTGCTCGTCGAACAGGTAATCGATCAGGTCCGCGCAGCAGCGCGACATGATCCCGCGCCCCTGGTGCCGCTCTTCCAGCCAGTACCCAATGCTGCACTGCTTGTTCGGCCAGTCGATCGGGTGGCAGCCCACAGATCCCCCGAACTCGCCATCGATCCAGATCCCCGCCTGCGGACCGCGTCCCTGTTCGTATTGTTCGCGCACCCGCACGATGAAATTTCGGATCTGCTCCCCCGACGTCGTAAAATCCACCCACGGCAGCCACTGGCGCAAGTACGCGCGATTGCGCTCCACCACGGCGAACACCGCCGCGGCGTCCTTCAATTCGAATAACCGGACCTCGATGCCCGGCGACACCTTCCGCAAGAACATGCCGCGCTATGCTCCAGCCGGCTTTTGGGGATTGGTCGATTTCGCGATCGCCGGCGTCTCCGGCGTCTCCGGTTGCAAGTACTGCGCGAGCCCGGCCTTCAGCAACTCGAACGCTTGCGCAGGTTCGTCGACAAATTGGAACAGTTCCAAATCCTCCTCCGCGATCATCCCGTAATTCACCAGCGCCTGAAAGTTGATGATCTCCTTCCAATAGTCGCTGCCGTACAACAGCACCGTCATCTTCTTCGCCAGCTTCTGCGTCTGCACCAGCGTCAGAACCTCCATCATCTCGTCGAGCGTCCCGAAGCCGCCGGGGAAGACGATCAGCGCCTTCGCCAGATACGCGAACCAGAACTTGCGCATGAAGAAGTAGTGGAATTCGAAACTCAGCTCCGGCGTGATGTACGGGTTGGGAAACTGCTCGAACGGCAGTCCGATATTCAGTCCCACGCTCTTCCCGTTCGCATCCTGCGCGCCGCGATTCGCCGCCTCCATAATGCCCGGACCGCCGCCCGAGCAGACCACGAAGCGGTGCGTGCCGTTCATGAACTGCCCGCTCCATTCGGTGAGCATGCGCGCCAGAATGCGCGCATGGTCGTAGTATTTCGCCAGCGGCCCCTCAATCTCCCGCAGCCGCGCCGAGCCGAAGAAGACCACCGTATCCCGCACCTTCTCCCGGCGGAAATGCGCCAGCGGCTCTAGAAACTCCGCCAGGATGCGCAACGCCCGCGCATCCGGACTATTCAGAAACTGATCGTTTAAGTACGCGACGGGGCGTCGATCGCTATGTTGCGGAGTTGGATTCGACATTCTGTCTTAACTCATCGACTTTCTTCTTCAATTCCCTTATGGTCTTGATCATTTCGGGGAGCTTCTGGAACGCGGTCACGGCGCGCAGCCATTCATTCGCCGCAAACGCCGGAGACCCGGAAATCCGCCCACCCTTCTGGACATCGCCGCCGATCCCGCTCTGCGCGTACACGACCGCGCCTTCGTGGACCGTCAGGTGCCCGCTCGACCCCACCTGCCCGGCGAGCACCACGTTGCGTTCCAGCACCGTGCTCCCGGCAAGCCCCGTTTGCGCGCAAATGATGTTGTCCTCGCCCACCGTGCACGCGTGTCCCACCTGCACCAGGCTGTCGATCTTCGCGCCTCGCTTGATCCGCGTCTCGCCCACCGTCGCGCGGTCGATCGAGGTCAACGTCTGTATCTCCACATCGTCCTCGATCACCGTCACGCCCGATTGCACGATCTTCACCTGCACTCCATCGGAGCGCCGCGCGAATCCGAACCCGTCGCCGCCCACTACCACGCCGTTCTGCAGCGTCACGCGATTCCCGACGCGGCAGAACTCTCGCACCGTGGCATGCGAGTGCGCCAGGAAATCGTCGCCGACCTCCACGCCCTCATAAAGCACAACGTGCGGGTGGATGACCGCGTTCTTGCCCACCCGTACCCGCTCTCCCACTACCGCGAACGCCCCGATCGAGCAGTTCTCTCCGATCGTCGCCGTCGGCGCAATCGACGCCATCGGATGAATCCCCGCGGCCGGACGCGGCGGCTGATAGAACAGCGCGAGCGCCCGCGCGAAATCCAGATATGGATTGTTCGATACCAGGCACGCGATCTCGAGGCCTGTGAGCGCCTCCCCGACCAGGATCGCGCTCGCCTTCGTGTGCTTCACCTTCGGGGCATACTTGGAATTCGCCAGAAACGTCAACTGCCCGACCGCGGCGTGCTCCATCCCGGCCACGCCGCTGATTTCGATCTCGCCATCACCCGCCAGCCGGCACCCGAGCGACTCCGCGATCTCTCGAAGTTTCATACGCACTTCCAGCGTACCTCACGTCTTCGTTCGATCCGTGTTCATCACGAATCATCCGGGGCCAACTCTGTTTTTCATGCCTGCCAGATTCGACCCCTTCGACCCCTAACCCCTTTTTTTATCGGCGCTCATGGACGTTCATCGGCGTCGAACGATCTTCCCCTTTGGCCTCGCCCTCAAGTTAAAATCCCTTCACGATTCACTCCCCAAATCGGAGCGTCATTCGTCTAATTGTGGGGTTCAATAGTTACATATGCGATATCTGTGTGGGATCTTGCTTTGTCTTTTTGCGTCCATTCCCGCCGGTGCCCAATCCTCCGGGCGCGTCTCCGGCACCGTGATCGATACCTCCGGAGCCGCGGTCGGCAATGCGGAAGTGGAACTGCTCCTCACCGGCGGCGCCAAGGCGCTGCTCACCGCCAAGACTTCGACCGGCGGCACTTACAACCTGATCGGTGTCCGCCCGGCCGAGTACGATATCACCGTCTCCGCTCCCGGCTTCCTCAAGAGCACTCTCCGCCGCATCACCGTCGACACTGCGCGTGAAACCGACGTGCCGCCCATCAAGCTCCAACTCGCCAGCCTCACCCAGTCCGTCGACGTCACGGCCGACTCGCAGGGCGTCGATGTCGCCACCGCCGAGGTCAGCACCACGGTCAGCATGGAGCAGATCAAGAATCTACCCATCCTCGACCGTGACGTGCTCGGCATCATGCAGACCCAGGCCGGCGTCGCTTCCAACGGCAACTCCAACACCGTCATCAACGGACTGCGCACGTCTTACTCAAACATGACTCTCGATGGCGTCAACATTCAAGACAACTACATTCGCGACAACGCCCTCGATTACACGCCGAATAAACTCCGCGTAGGCCAGGTCCGCCAGGTTACACTCATTACCTCCAACCCCAACGCCGCGGCCGCCGGCGGAGCCACCGAAGCCGCGTTCGCCACCCCCTCCGGCGGCAACGATTTCCACGGCGAGCTCTTCTGGTACAACCGCAACAACCACTTCGCCGCCAACGATTGGTTCAACAATCAGTCCGGGATCGGCCGCCCCTTCCTCAACCAGAACCAGTTCGGCGGCGACATCGGCGGCCCCATTCGCAAGGACAAGCTCTTCTTCTACGCGAGCTACGAGGCCATCCGCGCCCATCAGCAGCTGCCGCAGGATTTTGCCATCCTCACCGCCAATGCGCGCAACGGGCTCTTCACCTACAACGCCAACGGAACGCCTCGCACCGTGAACCTGCTCACCTTGCGCACTCCCTCCGCGATTGATCCCACCATCCAGGCCTTACTCGCCAAGACGCCCTCACCCGACAAGATCAACAGTAACAACGTCGGCGATGGCCGTAACTACGGCGGCTACCGCTTCAATCAGCGCAACAACGAGTTACTCGATAACGTCACCGGGAAGGTGGATTACAACTTCAGCACCCGCCACGCGCTGAGCGGAACTTATGCTCACAATCGCGATAACTCCGACCGCCCCGACGCCTCGAATAACTTCGGCATCGTTCCCGCCGTCATCGATCCTACCCATGCCGATCTTGTGGCCGCCTCCTGGCGCTGGACTCCCACCTCCACACTCACCAACGAATTCCGCGGCGGCTTCAACCTCACCTACGGCTACTTCAACAACGCCGATGGCAGCGTATCCTCAATCCTGAATGCACCCCTCGCCAATTCCGCGACCGGCTACCTGTTCACCGATCCGATCAACGAATTTCAGACCCAGGGCCGCACCACCAACACCTACAACATCAGCGATGACGCCGCCTGGCAGCACGGCCGTCACTACGTTCAGTTCGGTTTCCACTATCAGCACATCGGCGTCGAATCCTACGATCGTAATGGTGTGATT
>JAOAPT010000924.1 GCA_025463045.1 Candidatus Solibacter sp. | reverse complement strand
ACTCTGCTCGTATTCCTGGCCAGGAAATGTGCGCAAACTGGAAAATGTGGTCGAGATGGCAATCGCGCTCGGCGAGGAGCGGCGCACCCTGACACCCGCGGATTTCCATCTGCCGGCCGGACCTAAGGAACGCGTCCATCCCTCCGCCGGACCGTTGGTCGCCGTTCCTGATGGCGGCCTCGATTATGACCAGACGCTCGCGGTGATCGAACGCAGCATCCTGGAACAGGCGCTGCGCAAGACCGGCGGTAACAAGAAAGCGGCGGCGGATATGCTGGGGTTGAAGCGCACGACGCTTTCAGCCAAGGTGCGCACCTTCGAGCATATGGCGGCCTGCCTGTGAGTCGCCTTACCAGATGTAGTCTTTGGCGATTTCGCGCTTATCGTGTCCATCCAGCACGTGCACGACCCGGATCTTCTTTAGAGACACCGGCGACAACTGCCCGATGGGGATATAGATGATGGTACGTCCGAGCCGCGACGCCATGGTTTTGAAGATGGTACGCGGCGGACGGGCGGCCACATACACGACGTGCCGGTGGATGGAGTAATCGAGCGCCGCCATCAACAGCCGCTCGGATTTCGATTCGGCGAACTCGTAGTCCGGGTCCTGCCACACGTCGTACATGCGGCGCGCGGGCAGGCTCATCAGAAATCCGCCATATTCGGCGCGCCCCATTCCCGGGCCGACCATATTGTCGAATGGGAAGGTGGAGTAGAACGCCATGTCGCTTTCGTTCTGATTCTCGCCGAGCCAGGTGGTCATATAGCTGTACCGGTTGTCGCGATCCTCGTCGAAGATGACCACAATGCTGCCGACTTCGCCCTGAATCTTTTGAAAATGCCGTACATAGATGCGGCCTTCGTACCATTTGCGAATCGTCTCGCGGAGGTCAATGCCGTCGAGGATCGAAGTCGTGAACGGCTCGACGCGAACGCGCTCTTCGGAGAGGATGCTCTTCCCTTTTTTCTTCAGGAAGCGTCCGTAATCTTCGATGACGAGGTCTTCGGGCGGGTAGGAGCAGATGCCGGCGCCGTTCAACTGGCTGGCCCATTCGCCGGGCACCTTCTCTTTCTTACGCGGTTTGAGCCCGTACGGGCGGAGCTTCTGCTTGGTATTCGGCAGGCGGCGGCGCAGACGGATGCGGCGCGTATCGATCCAGACCTCTTCGCCGGATATCTTCGCCGTGGTCAGATCGCTTTCGGTGCGCTGCGGCGGATACAGGCCGGCGGCCTCCCACACGTCCCACGCGTAATTGTCGTCGGCAATCGAGCGGGCGGCGACCGGGAGATCGAAAATCCCGGCCGTCAGATCGTTGGCCGCGAGCGCGAGATTTCGCGTATACCGCGCGAGTAGCCGCCGCTGCCAGTGGGCGATCCGCTCGCCGGTGTGCGCTTCGTACTCCTTCTCGGCGGCGAGCAGGACGGCGAGTTGAGCGTGCCGGCGGTCGATCAGATTCGTCTCGGTGAGCGCGGCCCGGAAATTCTCATAGCGCCACTGCAGCGCGGGATACTCGGCGAGGACTTCCGCTAGCGATTCGGGGTGTGGATTGAGCAGTTCGATACCTTCGCGGCGGCCGCGCGCCATCGGCTGGCCTTGCGGCTCTTCCATCGCGTCAAGCAGCGGATCGAGCAAATTGAGCGAGACGACGACCAGCACACGCGCGAACGGGTCGGTGCCCTGCAGTTTCCAGGCAATCCCCGCGGCGTGCCGCGAAATTTCCTCGGAGCGCGCCTGCGGCCAGACGCGGTACGCCTCCACATAGCGTGCCATGCCGATGTGGCGCAGGGCGTAGGTATCGGGATAGGCATCCTTCAGGTGCGGGCGCTGCCCGGCATCGGGGTCGGCGAAAACGATCGTCGCGCCGATTTCGAGTCCGGTGCGGATCGCCTCCGTGAACGGATCGGCCGGTTCGACCGGCACGTAGACCGCCTGATCGCCGTCCGACTTGTCGTCGGGGTAGAAGATGACGGAGATTTCGGGCAGTCGCGCGACGGCGCGCATCCAGGAGTTCTGCAGCGTCGCGGGCAGTTCCACCGCGATCACTTCCGGGCGATCGCGCAGGATCGCCTGGCGGACTTCGATAGCGAATTCCAGGCGTCCCGGGACGACGGGGAAATAGGTGAAGCGCCCGCGCGCCAGGCTGCCCGCATCCGGCAGGGACTCAGGAAGCGGTGGGTCGATTTCTCCGGGCATAGCGCAGGGCTTCTTCTCCCAATACCTGGGTGACGGCAATTTCGAGAGCTTCGGTTTCGTGCGTGCGATGCGTGGCGAGGCTCTTCAGCTTGATGGCGAAGCGCGCCACGTTGATGCCGTCGCGAACCGTGTAGCGTTCGTCGGCGGCGTGCGCGAGCTGCAGGAAATCGGTGACGTAGGTGAGGATGCGCTCTTCGGCGAACGGCAGATTCTCGCGCAGGATGTGGTACTCCTCATCGCGCTCGGGAAAGTCGATGAATATCTGCGGCTGCAGGCGCGAGTGGATGTACTCGGGAAGTTCGAACGTGCTGGCGTCGTCGTTCATGGTGGCGACGAGCCGGAAATGCGGGTGCGCCTTGATCTTGATGCCGGCGACGATCGATTCCACGTAGCGGCGATTGTCGAGCAGCGGCGCGAGACTTGCCCAGCTCTTCTCGCTCATGCGATTGCCTTCGTCGAGAATCGCGATGCCGCCGCGGAGCATGGCGGTGACGAGCGGCGAGGCCACGTAGCGCAGTTGTCCGGCAGCTTCGATGACGGGCGTGACCAGCAGATCTTCGGGCCGCGTGTCCATGGTGGCCTGCAGGATGTACACGTCGCGGCCCATGCGGCGGCCGGCCGCGTAAGCGAGCGTGGTCTTCCCGACGCCGGGCTTGCCGAGCAGACGCGGGTTCATCGGCAGGTCCTGCTCATTGACCACCATCCAGGCGGCCAGCAGTTGCCGCATCAGTTCGTCCTGCCCCACCCATTGGATGGCCAGTTCGTCCGGATGGGCGAGGTGGAGTGTAACGCCTTCAATCTCGACGGTCATACGCTATCCCTCATTATGCGGCAGGCGGAGGATGAGCGTTGAAAAATTGCGCGGAGCGGCGGTGCGACGTCAGAGGGTGTATCCGGCCTTTTCGGCATCGTTGCCGAACATGCGGACGGTATCGAGCGAGAGCGCATCAAGATCCATCGCCCACAGCTTGAGCGCCTTGGCGAGGATCTCATGCCCGACGGTCACGATGTGTACTCCGCTTTCATCGGCCTGCAAAATGTTGAGCACCTCGCGCACGCTGGCCCACAGCAGCTCGACTTTGGGCAGCGCGCGCAACTCGCCGAGCGCCTCGCAAATGATCGGGACGGGATTGCGTCCGGTATCGGCGATCCGCCCGCAGAAGAGCGACGCGACCGCGGGCACCTCCGGATGCAGCACTTCGGCGACCGTGCGCACCTGCTCCACACTCAGCATCGCGGTGACGTTCACCTTGACCCCCTCGTGCGAAAGCTCGCGGATCAGCGGCACCGACGATTCTGCGCGCGTGTTGGTGATCGGGATTTTCACGTAGACGTTCTTCTGCCACGCGCTGATTTTCAGCGCCTGCCGGCGCATCTCCGGAAAATCGTCGCTGAAAACTTCGAACGAGATGGGCTTATCGACAACCTCTTGGAGCACTTCCTTCGCGAAGCGTTCGTAATCCGCGATCCCCGCCTTGCACATGAGGGTGGGATTCGTCGTCATGCCTTTGATCAGCGGATTTCGGTAGAGCTCGAGCAGGCTCCTGACGTCGGCTCCATCGGCGTAGATGTGCACGCGCAGATCTCTGATTGGCGCGGGAATTTGCTTCGCAATTTGCATGGGAGAGTACTTCAAGCATAGCGCGGCACTTGTTACCATGAAAAGCTGACGCCGCCTCGCATGAAACAGGTCATTCGTAAGGGACTCAAAGACATCATTGTGGACGAAGTGCCGGACCCCGGCTTGCTGCCGCATCACGTGCTGGTGCGTCCGCTTTACTCGTTGATTTCGAGCGGCACGGAGACGGCCAGCATCCACCGCGACAGTCTGCTCTCCGAGGTCGCCGACAATCCGGGACACCTGCGCAAGATCTGGGATGTCGCGATGAAGACCGGCCCTACCGCAACTCTCGCCGAAGTACGCGCGAAATTCAGCGAGTACGCCGTACTGGGATATTCCGGCGCGGGCGTCGTCGCGGCGCGGCACGCGACCGTGACCGATCTCGAGATCGGCGAGCGCGTCGCTTACGGCGGCGAAGGCACGGGGCACGGCGAGACGATCCTGGTGGGCCGTCAGCTCGCCGCCCGCATGCCCGAGGGCGTGGCTTACGAGCACGCGTGTTTCGCCACGCTGGGCAGCATCGCGATGAACGCCGTGCGCACGGCGAAGATCGAGCTCGGCGATGTGGTGGCGGTGATCGGGCTGGGGCTGGTCGGCCAATTGGTGGCGCAGCTCGTGCGCCAGCAGGGCGGCGTGGTCGTCGGCATCGATCTGAACGGCAAGCGAGTGGATCTGGCGCGATCTCTCGGCGCTGATCACGGGATCGCCGGTGCGTCCGCGCTCGAAGGCGTGCGTGCGTTGACGAACGGACGCGGCGTGGATTGCGCGATTGTCGCCGCGGCGTCGAAATCATCCGCGCCCGCGCAGCACGCGCTGCAGCTTTGCCGCGATCGCGGACGCATCTGCATCGTCGGCGCGGTCGGCATGGAGTTCCCCTGGAACGACATGTACCTGAAGGAAATCCAGCTCTACATGTCGCGCGCTTACGGGCCGGGCAGCTACGACGCGTCGTACGAAAAGCAGGGGCGCGATTACCCGCTCCCTTATGTGCGCTGGACCGAGAATCGCAACATGGAGGAGTTCCTCCGCCTGATCGCCGCCGGCCGTATCGACGTGCGCCCGCTGATCACGCACGAATTCGATCTCGCGGACGCGGCGAAGGGCTACGACACGATCTTCAATCCGGCCGCCGACAGCCTCGCGGTGCTGCTCCGCTACCCCGCCGCATCGTCGCCCGACCCGGTGGCGGCCTTCGCGCCGGTGAGTAAGGTGACCACTCCCTCGGCCGGGCGCGCGAAGGAGCGTATCGAATTCGCGCTTGTCGGCGCGGGCAATCTGGCCAAATGGGAGCACCTGCCGAATCTCAAGAAGCTCCCTGGCGTGCAATTGCGTGCCGTCTACTCGGCGGCCGGAGTGCGCGGCAAGAGCTACGCCCTGCGCTTCGGCGCGGAGTATGCCTGCTCGGATTACGACGAGGTGTTGCGCGATCCGCAGATCGACGCCGTGTTGATTGCCAGCCGCAATCAGCATCACGCCGCGCAATCGCTGGCGGCGCTGCGCGCGGGCAAGCACGTCTTCGTTGAAAAACCCATGGCGCTCACCGCCGAAGAATGCCGCGGGCTCTGCAACGCCGTGAAGGAGACCGGCAAGCAGCTCACCGTCGGATTCAATCGGCGCTTCGCGCCCTACTACCGCGAACTGAAGGACAATCTGAAGCGCCGCAACTCGCAGGCCGTGGTGCAGTGCCGGATCAATTCGCCGGGAATTTCTGGCGCTTACTGGATGGCCGACCCGGCGATCGGCGGCGCGATTTTGGGCGAGGCCTGCCACTTCGTCGACCTCATGTACTGGCTGCTCGATGCCGAGCCGGTCAGCGTCTCCGCCTACTCGCTGCCTACGGGGAAGGCCGACCCGATCGGCGAAAACAACATCGTGGCGAGCTTCCACTTCGCCGATGGCTCGATCGGCAGCCTGACGTATTGCACGGTGGGCAGCAAGAGCTCGGGCGGCGAGCGCGTGGAGATTTTCGCGCAGGGCGTGGGCGCATTCAGCGAAGATTTCAAGCGCGTCGGCG
>JAOAPT010000915.1 GCA_025463045.1 Candidatus Solibacter sp. | reverse complement strand
CGTAAGCGGGCTTCCCGTCGATGGTGACGGAGACGCCATCCAGTTGAACGGGAAGTTTTCCATTGGCCAATTCGGCCGCGCTCCAACTGCGTGTGGTTGCCGCGAGCCCGCTACCGAAAATCGCGGTAAACGCTCCCGGTGCGATGGGGGCCACAAAACTCGCGGAGTTCACCACGCCGTTGTTTGCGATCGCGGGTGCGGCCTGAATACTTCCCAGCAGCCCATGCGACTCGACCGTATCCGGGCCGGCGATGCCGGCAGCAAAGTAGAGCGAATTGGCATCGCCGCCGGAAGGCGTCGCACCCGGAGTGGCGCGACTGCCGTTGCCGAAGCTCAGTCCCCACAGCCCCACGACATGAATCACGGCGCCCGTGCCATCCTGTAGCGTGCCCATGAGTCTGCCGCTCACGGTGTCGAAAGCATTGATTGCTCCATCGCCAAAATTGCCCACGAGCAGCGCTCCGCCGAAGTCTCCGAACCCGGCCGGGGCAATCGCCATACCCCAAGGCGAATTCAGTGGCCCATTCGAGACCAGCCTCTGTAGCAGAAGACCGTTAAGATCGTAGACGTCGACGAAGCCATTGCCTGCGCCCGCCACATCGTCGTGATGCTCGGCGTTCTGTTTCGCATAGGTAACGTAGAGCGATCCGGCCAGGTTCGCGATGTTGAAGGGCGCAAAACCCGCAGGAATACCGGGATCTCTGAACCCTCCCGGCAGCGATACCAGGTTCATCTGGCCGTCGAACACGTCCACCTTGCCATTGCCGAAATCGGCGGCGTAGAGCAGCGGACCTTCGGAGCGCGTGGCGGTCGCGAGGCCTTTGTAGACTGCGCCTGCCGCTGAGCGGTCCGCCATGATGACGGCGGATTTGCCGGCCGCGCCGTTCCAGCCCGCGATCACACCCTGCTCGCTGGAGAAGATGAAACTCGCTGGTGTGGCGCCGGCCGCGAATGCCGTGGTGTCGTTGACGATGATGCCCGACGGGGCTCCCGCGCCGAATGCGGCAGCCCTGCATTGCCCGGCGGGCGGCGTCGTGCCGGCGGATCCGGGCACGCCGACGATCAGGGCGTTGGCGTTGCCGTTGCCGTCATAGATGGCGGAGAGGCCCGTGCCGTTCAGAGAAATCCAGAAAGGGCTCGTGGATGTCGCCACGATCCCCCAGGGATTGACGAGGCACGGGTCGAGATGGTCTGCCATCCCCGCGAGGTCTGAAACCAGATTGTGCTGAACGAATTTGTTGGCGGCGCCGCACCAGCTTGCGCACGCGAATACGAGTGTTCCCGAGAGTAGTAGTTTCCGCATGAGTGCTATCCTTTCGCTTACTGCGCGCCGTCGGTCTGAGCGCGCCTGACCACCGACTGCCCGACTTGCCCGCCCATTACTAAGCCTTGGGACACGTCGAACATTGTGTGAATGAGTGCATAGAACGTGGAATTGCCCGCATCCTGCGCCATGGACGCAAATGATGCAGCGTCATTCGGAAACAAATAACTCAGCACCGCCGATGCCGCACCCGAAGCGCAGGAATGTCCCGCCGGAAAGCCCGGATGCTGCGGTAGCGCAAAAAGGGGAACGATGCTCGGGTCGGCCAAGGGAGGCCGCAATTCGAGATACGTAAACTTGGTATCCCAGCAGGCGATTGTGGCATCGTGTTGGGCCACTGCCTCCAATGCGTAGACGCGGGCCGCGCGCGGCGCATTGCTGTCGAGATGATTCTGGAAGATTTCCAAATTCACCGTATCCAGCCAGGGGGTCAGGAACGATGGCTGCCAGAACCACGCGGAATGATTTGTTGTGTTCGTCCGCACCAGGTTCTTGGCTGCTGCCACCTGCGCCTGAAAATCGGGAGAACTCGCCGCCGGAGGCGCGGGCAGACGAAACTGGCTGCCCGATGACAAGGTCCAGGGCTTCCACGATCCGGCCAGTGGCGTGACGGGCGTCGCGCTGCCCCACACTCCGGGCGAGGACGGGAAGGAACCGGTGAACGGAGTGTTTGAGCCATCCGCCATCGCGTACGCGATTACCATCTGCCCCACCTGACGGCCCAGTTGCAGTCCTGCGTTGACATCGCTCGGAAAAGCCGCACCGGCGAATACGCGAGACCGTGCCGACTCCTCTGCGAGATCGGCATAGGTCTCACCCATGGCCGGAAACAGGTAAGCCATCACGACCGAAACTGCGCCCGCGACCACCGCATGCTCGGAAGGATAAACAGGAATGTTCGGAATCGATGTCAGCGGCTTTATGCTGGAATCGAACGCGCTCGGCGATGGACGGTTCCACGCGTATTTCGAGTCCCATGCTGCAACCGTTGAGTCATAGATCGCCACGCCGACCAGCGCCATGCCGCGCGTGAACAGTGGCGCGGCAACGTTCTGCGCCAGCATTTGCTGCGATGCAAGCTGCATCCATCGATAGCCGGGTGATCCCGCATCCCAATACGCTACTTGTGCTTTTGTATCCGCGTTCGATTCGGCCATCAGGGTCTTGATGGTTTGGACCTCCGCTGCGGAAGCCGCCGCATTGGGCGGTGCCGGAAGCCGAATCTGGCTGACCCCTCCGTGCCAACATGGTTGAGACA
>JAOAPT010000945.1 GCA_025463045.1 Candidatus Solibacter sp. | reverse complement strand
CGGCACCGGTTGGCGCAGATTTGGTGCGGGTTTGCGCGGGTGGCGCAGCGCGGTGAGCGCGGGTTTGCGCGGGTCGGCACCGGTTTTGCGCGGGTGGACCGGCAGGGAGGAGGCCTATCCTACAAGGGTGCGTCGGCGCGGAGTTTGCGGACGACTTCGATGACGCGGGAGGCGGCGTGGTCGATTTCTTCGGCGGTGGTAAAGCGCCCCAGGCCGAAACGGACTGCCGACTGAATCAGGTCGGGGCGGAGGCCGATGGCTTTGAGGACGTGGCTGTCGCCAGCGGCGTGGGAATTGCAGGCGGAGCCGGCGGAAACGGCCAATTCGGGCAGGGCGACCAGGAGGGCATCGCCTTCGACTCCTTCGAAACTGACGTTCAGATTGCCGGAGAGGCGGGACTCCAGGGAACCATTGACGTGGACTCCGGCGAGGCCGTCTTCCAGGGACTGCTTCAGGCGGTCGCGCAGTTCGCGAAGGCGGGCGCATTCGGCTGTCATTTCGACGGCGGCGATGGCGCAGGCTTCGCCGAAGCCGACGATTCCGGGCACGTTCAGGGTGCCGGAGCGGAGACCACCTTCGTGACCGCCGCCATCCATCTGGGCGACGAGGCGGCGCGCGATCCGACGGCGCACATAGAGGGCGCCGACGCCTTTGGGGCCGTACAGTTTATGGGCGCTGAGGGACATCAGGTCGATGTGGCAGGCCTCGACATCGACGGGAATTTTTCCGAAGGCCTGGACGGCGTCGCAGTGGAAAAGCAGCTGCTTTTCGCGGCAGATTTCACCGATTTGCTGTACGGGTTGGATGACTCCGATCTCGTTGTTGGCATACATGACGCTAACGAGCACGGTGTCGGGAGCGATGGAATTTCGTAGTTCGTCGAGATCGATCAGGCCGTCGGTGCGCGGCTGAAGGATGGTGACGCGGCAACCGTCCTGCGCGAGGCGTTCGGCGGTGTCGAGGACGGCCTTGTGTTCGGTTGCGAGGGTGACGATATGGGTACCGCGGACTCCGGCGGCGGTGACCACGCCTTTGATGGCCAGGTTGTCGGATTCGGTGGCGCCGCTGGTGAAGACGATCTCGGGCGCGGAGGCGTTGGCGAGATTGGCAATTCGCTTGCGGGCGACTTCCACGGCGCCGTCCGCTTCCCAGCCGAAGTGATGGCTGCCGCTGGCTGCGTTGCCGAACTTAGGCCCAAAGAAGGGCAACATTGCGGTCAAAACCCGGGGGTCGACCGGTGTGGTCGCATGATAGTCCAAGTAGATCGATTTAGTCACGTTAGGCGCGGTGTTCCCGTAACGGAAATGTCTCCAACTACGAGTATAATTAACCTTACGTCCCCAGGGCCCGCCCGATGATTCGTCTGTTTAAAGTCTTCATTCCAGTTGGAACGCTGACGCTGCTGGTATCAGAAGCGATCCTGGTGACCTCCGCTTTTATTTTCGCGACCTACCTGGCGCTGGAAGTCGACCCGACGGTATTTCTGCTGTACGATGGCGGCCTGACCCGCGTCATGCTGGTGCTTGTGAGCATCCTGGTCGGGCTGCATTTTCATGACCTCTACTCGCAATTCCATGTAAAATCGCGGATCGTCCTGGTGCAGCAGCTCTGCCTGGTGATGGGCGTCGCGTTCCTGACGCAGGGGTTAATCGCGTATTTGAATGCCGGCCTACGCGTGCCGATTCGGGTGATGGTAGTGGGCAGTGCGCTGGCGGTGATCGCGATCTTCTTCTGGCGGGTCTTTTTCAGCGCTTACTCGATGAATGTAATGGGGCGCGACCGCCTGCTGCTGGTGGGCGGGAGTCCGCTGCTGGAGGATATCGCCAAGCACGTGGTGGATTATCCGGAGTCGGGGTTGGCGGTGGCAGGGTACGTGGACGACCGGCACGGGCCCGACGAATCGCTGCCCGGCGGGAAGAGCCTGGGATCGCTGGCATCGCTGCGCGAGATTGTGCGCGCGACGCAGCCGAACCGAATCGTGGTCGGGATGTTCGAGCGCAGAAATCGCATGCCGATGGGGGAGTTGCTGGAGCTGCGGTTTGCGGGCCACATCATCGAAGAGGTCGCCACCACGTACGAACGGGTTTGCGGGCGGGTGTGCCTGAAGGAGATCCGGCCTTCGCAACTGATTTTTTCGGGCGAGTTGGGGCCCCGGCCGCAGAATCTGGTTTACCAGCGGTTGTCGAATATGGCGGTGGCGGTGATCGGGCTGATCCTGGCATCGCCGATCATGCTGTTGACGGCGCTGGCGGTGCGGCTTTCGTCGCCGGGGCCGGTGCTCTACCGGCAGACGCGGGTGGGGCTGGAAGACGCGTTGTTCACGGTGTATAAATTTCGATCGATGCGGGTGGATGCGGAGGCGTCGACAGGCGCGGTGTGGGCGCAGAAGGACGATCCGCGGGTGACCACGGTGGGCAGGATCATCCGTCGGATTCGCTTCGACGAACTGCCGCAGTTGTTCAACGTGCTGAAGGGCGAGATGTCGATTGTAGGGCCGCGGCCAGAGCGGCCGGAGTTCGTCAGGGCACTGAGCGAGCAGATTCCGTACTACCGGCAGCGCCACTGCGTGCGGCCGGGGATCACGGGGTGGGCACAGATCAACTACAAGTACGGCGACACGCTGGAAGACACGATCACGAAGCTGGAATACGACTTGTACTACATCAAGAACATGTCGATGGCGCTGGACAACTACATCATCTTTCACACGTTGAAGGCGATGTTGTTGTCGCGCGGCGCGCAATAGAGCATACTGTTCAATGCGGCGCGAAGCCGCGACCATGGCGAACCCCGCAATTTCCCCCGAGGCGGAGATCCTCGAACGGGAGCAGCACGTTCCGCTCTACCGGGTCGTCCTTCTGGACGACAACGATCATACTTACGACTACGTGATCGAGATGCTGCAGAAGATTTTCATCTTCACGCTGGATCAGGCGTACCGGCATG
>JAOAPT010000871.1 GCA_025463045.1 Candidatus Solibacter sp. | reverse complement strand
AGGAAGAGGTCGCGGTTCTTTTCGTCGACGTAGGAGACATCTTCGGCGACGAACTCGCCCTGCGTGATCTGATTCTTCAGCGTGCCATCGGCGCCGTACAGGTAGTAGTGGCCCCAGCCGTCACGCTCGCTCCAGAAGACGAGTTCCGTACCGTTGTTGATGACTTTGAGCGGCTTGCTCTCGATGTAGACGTTCATGCGCTCCTGAATGAGCGGCTTTACTTCGCCGGTCGCGGTGTCGGCCACGCAGACGTCGAGGCGTTTCATATCGCGGCTCAGGCGGCTGAAGTAGAGCTTGTCGCTGTTCGGTCCGGCCCAGAGCGATTCGGTTTTTTCGTGCTCGCGTTGCTTCGCGCCGGGGCGATCGACCTCGATCGAGATCGTCTGATCGCGGAAGGACTCGGACTTGGCGACTACTCTTGCCTTTGATGCGACGTCGAAGATTTCGAGCGTGGATTGAGGAGTGTTGGCCTCGCCGGGCATGGCATAGTTATAAGTCTCGAGGGTGGGGCGCGGGTTGGCGAGCGCGTTGATCACCCAGAGTTTCGGAATCTTGCGCGAGTCGCGCCGGACGAGCGCGAACTTCTTCGAATCGCGCGACCACGCGACGTTGCCGACGGCCTGACGGGCGCGCGTGTTGTCCTGTCCCTGGCCTTCCTGTCCCTGCTGATTTTCGTTCTGCTGTTGCTGCTGTTGATCCTGCTGGTCAACGCCGCCCATGCCGCGGCCGCCGTAGCCGAAGTCCTCCACGCCGTCGGTAGTGAGCTGCGTCTCTTTGATGTCCTTGTCGTTCGCGTCCTTGACGGCCTTGGCGTAGTTCGCGGCGTCCATCAGGAACAGGTTGTGATTGCGCGCGAAGATCACGGTCTTGTCGTCGGGCGAAATCGATGCCCATGTGGGTTTGCGTTTGGGCGCTTCATCGAGCAGCATGAGCTTGCCTGAACTCAACTCGTACTCGAACGCCAACTGCTTCTGGGTGCGGCTCGGTGGCGGCGCGAAGTTGCCGCCGCCGCCACGTCCGCCGAACTGCTGCTGCGGTTCATCGCCATCGTCCTGCTGGTTGCCGTTCGCATCGGTGGTGGCGACGCCGGCCGGCGGTTTCTTCTCGCCGGGGATCACGGCGTCGCGCGGCACGTTGACTTCGAACTGGATCGAGCCTTCGTTCTTGACGAAGCGAATCGCGGTGATGGGAAGGTGCTGCGAATCGTACGGGAGTCCGGTCGCGGTAGTCAGTGAAGCGGCGAGCTTCGCCGGATCGTAGACCATCGACTTCGTCTTTTTCGCGGGATCCACGATGTAGAATTTGCGGCCCGTGGAGTTCTCGAAGCTGTACCAGAAGCGATCGCCCGAATCCATCCAATGCGGCGTCACCGCGACATCGAAGACCAGCTTGTTGACCTTGGCGGGAGTCCAACGGCCGGCGAGTTCGTAGTTGGCCTTGACGGGCTTTGCGAGTACAGGCACTCCGTCGGCGCCGACCCCGGGAATGGAAGTGGAGATGAGAGCGAGCAGGCTGCTGGCAACGATGGTGCAACGCATACGGCTGTGCATTGGGACGACTCCTGTTTGAGACATTGTGTCACAAGGTACGGTCTTTTTAAGGCGCATAAGACTCTCCAGGAGTTACGCAAGCGTGTAAGATAAATACTTCCACCAGGAGTCTTCATGAAGCTGCTCGCGCTATTTGTGCTTGCCGGCGCTGCGTTCGCGCAGACGGCGCCCGCCACGATTCCCAAGGTCAAGTTCACCGACACACGGCTGGAGAACGGCCTGCGCGTAATCATTTCCGAGGACCACTACGCACCGGTATACGCGATTTGCGTCGCGTATAAAGTGGGGTCCAAAGATGAGCGCCGCGGCCGCACTGGCTTCGCTCATCTTTTCGAACACATGATGTTCAAAGGCTCGGAAAACGTCGGCATGGGTGAGTTGGATTTCCTCATCTATACGAACGGCGGCAATTCGAACGGGACAACGAATACCGACCGCACGTCGTATTACGAAGTTCTGCCGAAAAACCAGCTCGACCTCGGATTGTTTCTGGAAGCGGACCGGATGCGCGGCCTGATCATCACCAAGGACAATCTGGAAAATCAGCGGCAGGCGGTGAAGGAAGAACGCCGGCTGAATGGCGACAACGTGGCGTATGGAAACACCTCCGAGAAATTGGAGGAACTGGTGTACGACAACTTCGCGTATCACCACTCGGTGATCGGCTCGATGGAAGACCTGGACGCGGCGTCGGTGGAAGATGTGAAGCAGTTTTTCAAGACTTACTATGCACCCAACAACGCGGTGCTCTCGCTGGTCGGCGACCTGGATACCAAGGAGACGCTGGCGAAAGTGGAGAAGTACTTCGGCGGAATTCAGCGGCAGGCGCCGCCGACACCTGCGAACCTGGCGGAGCCGGCGAAGAGCGGCGAACGGCGCGCGAAGCTCGACGATCCGCTGGCGCGGCTGACACGCGTCGATCTGGCGTACCGCATTCCGCCTTCGGATTCGGCTGATGCTCGCGCGCTATCGGTGGCGGCGTCGATTCTGGGCGGAGGCGGCGGTGGATTTGGCGGACGCGGAGGCGGGGGCGGCGGCAATAATTCGCGGCTGTATCTGAAGCTGGTGCAGGAGAAGGAACTCGTCACGAATGTTTCGGCCAATACGGACCGGCGAGTGGGCCCCGGCACATTCCACATTTCGGCGACGCTGCGTCCGGGCAAGACGGTGGAAGAAGTGGAAGGGCTGATTGGGGAAGAGATCGCGCGGCTGCATTCGGAGGCCGTTACGGCGAAGGAATTGAGCCGCGTGCGGATCAACTTGCGTCGCAGCGCGGAATCGCGCATCACGGTGCTCAGCCGGGCGCAGGCGCTGGCCGATGCGGCGGCGGTGTTCGATAATCCCGACAAGGTCAACAGCGATATCGATCTGCAACTGGCGGTGAGCGCGGCCGACATTACGCGGGCGGCGAAGGCGTATCTGACGACGGCGAATCGCGTGGTGCTGGTCACTGCTCCCGCGGGCGGCGCAGGGCGCGGGCAGGGCAGCAGGAAGGATCGATAATCATGAAAACGGCAATCGCAATTTGCGCGATGGTGTCCGCGTGCGGCTTTGCGCAAGAGCCGGAGGCGAACAGCTTCCGCGGGATGGTGCGGCTCAATCGCGCGCCGGTTTCGAATGAAGTGCTGAAGGTGAAGCTGCCCCGTCCGGTGGAGCGGCAACTGTCAAACGGACTGCGTTTGGTGATTCTGGAAAGCCATCGCGCGCCGACGATCGCGCTGACGATTTCGGTGCCCTCTTCCAATTTGCGGGACGGCGCGACACCGGGTCTTTCGGAGGCGACGGCGGCGCTGATGATGCTCGGCACAACGACGAAGAACGCGCGGCAGATTTCCGAGGCGATGGCGGATCTTGGGACGACGGTGAGTTTCGGAGCGGGCGGCGGTGGCGGCGGACGCGGAGGCGGCGCTCCGGCAGGCGGGTCGGCGACAATCACGGTGAACTCGCTGACGGAGAATTTCGACGCGTCGATGGCGCTGATGAGCGACATCCTGCTGCGCCCTTCGTTCCCGGCCGATGAATTCGAGAAGTGGAGGACGCGGCAGCGCAGCCAGCTCGAGCAATCGCGCACGCAGCCGAATACGCTTTCGAGCGAGACGCTGATGCGCGTGCTGTATCCGAGCGACGCGCGGCAGTTCACGCGGCTCACGCTGGAATCGCTCAACAAGCTGACGCGTGAGAATCTGATCGAGCACTACAAGAAGTATTACGTTCCGTCAGGCGAGCTCGCCGGCATTTCGGGAGACATCACGCCGAAGGACGCGGTGGCGAAGCTCGAACAATATCTCGCGGGGTGGAAGGGCGGGCCGGTGGCGAAGATCACGCTGCCGATGGCGGCGCCGATCGCGGAGAAGAAGGTGTACCTGGTCTCACGGCCTGGATCGGTACAGACCAGCCTGACGCTGGCCAATCGCGCGATCGAACGGACGAACGCGGATTACATCGCGTGCATGGTGATGAACCAGGTGCTCGGGTCTGGCCCGGCAGCGCGGCTGTTTCGGATTATTCGCGAGGAAAAGGGCTACACGTACGGCGTGAGTTCGAGCTTCACGGCGAGCCGGCAACTGCAGCACTTCAGCTCCGCGATGTCGGTGCGGACCGAGGTCACGGAACCGGCGCTGACCGATCTGCTGAAGGAGTTCGCGGAGATCCGCAATGTGACCGTTCCGAAGGAAGAACTCGAGGGAGCGAAGCGTACGCTGGTGGCGAGCTTCGCGCTCGGGCTGGAAAATCCGGCGCAGGTGCTGCAGCGCTGGATGCAGCAGCGCGAGTTCGGACTGCCCGAGGATTACTGGGATACGTACGCGGAAAAGATCATGGCGATCACGGCGGCCGACGTGGCGCGCGTGGCGAAGAAGTACGTGCCGTACGACAACGTGCAGATCATTGCGGTGGGGGACGGCGATAAGATTCGCGAGTTGCTGAAGAAGTTCGGGCCGGTGGAGGAGAAAGCGGTCGAGTAGCCGTGAACATCGCCTGCATCGGCGGCGCGCATATCGACCGCCACGGCGTGCTCGGGGGACCGTTGATCCCCGGCACGTCGAATCCCGGCACGGTCACCAGCGATTTTGGCGGGGTGGCGAGGAACGTCGCGGAGAATCTCGCGCGGCTGGGCCGTGGGGTGCGGATGGTCTCGCGCGTCGGCGATGACGAGACGGGGCGCGCGGTGGTGCAACGCTTGGATTCGCTGGGGATCGACACGTCGGCGATTACGGTGTCGGAGCGGCCGACCGCGTCGTACACGGCGATTCTGCAGGAGGACGGGGAACTGGTGCTCGGGCTCGCCGATATGGCGATCTACGACGAGATCACGCCGGCGGTGCTCGAGCCGGCGCTGCCGCGACTGCTGGAGTGCGAGCTTTGGATTGTGGATGCGAATCTTCCGGAAGCGACGCTGCGGTGGATCGCGGACGCTTCGTCGCATCTCGCGCTGACAGCGGACGCGGTGTCGGTGGTGAAGTCGCGCAAGCTTACCGGCATCCTCGATTTCGTATCGCCCCTATTTTTGAATATCGCGCAGGCGGCTTCGCTTCTTGGCGTGGACGCGTTTGCCGATGCGGAGTCCGCCGCGCGGGCGATGTCGCAGCGTGTGCTGTCGGGCGTCGTTACGGCAGGCGCGTCGGGTGTCGCGGCGTGGCTCAACGGGGAGGTGCGCGTGATGCGCGCGCGTCCTGCAACAGTGCGCGATGTGACGGGCGCGGGTGACGCCCTGATCGCGGGGACGCTGTTCGGCATCACGGGCGGAGTGCCGGGATTCTTTCGGGCGGTGCGACTGGGTATGGAGGCCGCTGCAATCACGGTAGAATCGGGATCGACCACGGCCGCACACCTGACCGCGGAATTGCTCTATGCATCTCAAGATTGATCCGGAAGTACGCAGCGCGCTGCAGGGCAAGCGACCCGTGGTGGCGCTGGAGAGCACGATCATCACGCACGGAATGCCGCATCCGGAAAACCTGGCGACGGCGCGCTCGCTGGAGAGCCAGGTGCGCAACGGCGGCGCGGTGCCGGCGACGATCGCGGTGATCGGCGGAGAGATTTGCGTTGGGCTTTCCGATGCCGAATTGGAGTGGCTGGCGAGCGCGAAGAACGTGCTGAAGGTAAGCCGCAACGATCTGGCATATGCGCTGGTGACGAAGCGGATCGGCGCGACGACGGTGGCGGCGACCATGATCGGCGCGCATCTGGCGGGGATCAAGGTGTTCGCAACGGGCGGCATTGGCGGCGTGCATCGCGGCGCAGAGACGAGCTTCGATGTTTCGGCGGATCTGGAGGAGCTGGCGCGGACGCCGGTCGCGGTGGTGTGCGCGGGCGCGAAGGCGATTCTCGATTTGCCGAAGACGCTGGAGTATCTGGAGACGCGCGGAGTCCCGGTGGTGAGCTACGGCACGGACGCGTTCCCCGCGTTTTGGAGCAGGCAGAGCGGCTTGAAATCGCCGCTGCGGCTGGATACGGCGGCGGAGATTGCCCGGATGGTGCAGATGAAGTGGGATCTCGGACTGGGCGGCGGGGTGGTGATCTGTAATCCGGTGGCGCAGGCGGACGAAATTCCATTCGACGAAATGCAGGAATTCATCGACACGGCGATCAGCGAGTCGGAGGAGTTCGGCATCAAGGGCAAGGCGTTGACGCCGTATCTGCTGGCGAGAATCGTCGAGATCACGGGCGGGCGAAGTTTGCGGACGAATATTGCGCTGGCGCAGAATAATGCGCGGCTGGCGGCGGAAATCGCGAGTCAATTGTCATGAAATATTTCACGTTTATGTTGGCTGCCGTTCTTCTGTTCGCGCAGGGGAAGAGCGAGTGGGTGTCTTTCGGGCCCGACCATCTGCTGCACTACAAGGCGGACGAGCGCGGGAATCGCATCATGGATTTCTCGTCGGCGGGATATCAGGGAGGCGGAGTGAAGCTGCCGTCGCCGGCTGTCGCGCGAAAGCTCGCGCCGATCAAAGGAGATAACACCGCGCAGATTCAGGCGGCGCTGGATGGAGCGTCGGGCGCGGTGCTGCTGGGGCCGGGCGAGTATGAGGTCGCGGGCACGGTGAGCATTACGAAGAGCAACGTCGTGCTGCGGGGCGATGGCGCGGTGATCCTCCTGATGGGCAAGCCGCACCGGTTTCTGGATATTCACGGGAGCGGGACGTGGCAGGCGGAAGGCGCTCCGGCGAAGATTCTCGACGCGTACGTGCCTGCGGGCGCGGACTCGTTCCGCGTGGATGGTGTGTTTCATGCGGGCGATCACGTGCTGATTCAGCGTCCGGTAACCGACGAATGGGTGCACTTTATGGGCATGGATACGCTGGTGCGCGATGGCAAACCGCAGACGTGGATCAAGGCGGGCTCGGTGGTCCGCACGGATCGCGTGGTTAAGGCGGTGAGCGGCGACCGGGTGACGCTCGACGTACCGCTTTCCGATTCGCTGGACGCGAAGTTCACGAGCGCGACGATGGTGCGCTACACGTTCGCAGGGCGGCTGCGCGAGGTGGGCGTGGAGAAGTTGCGGATCACGGCGCCGTTCGAGGATATTCCGATCACGGGACCGCAGTACACGGCCCTGCGCATCGACAACGTGGAGGACGCTTGGGTGCGCGATTTGGATATTCAGGAGACGCAGAACGGCATCACGATCGGCGCGGCGGCGAAGCGCGTCACGTTCGACAATGTGCGGATCGCGCACTCGGCGACGCACAGCGGGGCGGCGGCTCCGGCGGATTTCGCGATCCAGGGGACGCAGATTCTGCTGAATCGCTGCGCGGTGAGCGGCGACGGCACGTGGCCTGTCGTGACGCAGGCGCAGGTGACTGGGCCGAACGTGGTGCTGAATTTCGTCGCCGAGCACGCGGGCATCGCGCCGCATCAGCGGTGGGCGACGGGGCTGCTGGTGGATGGCGCGAAACTGCCGGGCACGACGGAGCGCAAGCAAGGGCTCGCGTTTTCGAATCGCAA
>JAOAPT010000870.1 GCA_025463045.1 Candidatus Solibacter sp. | reverse complement strand
GAGGGTTTCGCCGTACTCCAGCGCGGCTCGTTCACCGAGAGCTATGCCGGAATCTCCTACCCCGCCGTCGTCGATATCGCGCGGGAGATGGATGCCGAGATCGCGCTGGTCCTCGGGACCGCCTTGGCGCACGAGATCGGTCACGTGCTGCTCAACTCCGCCGCTCACTCACTTTCCGGAGTGATGTCGGCCCGAATGCGCCCCCAGGAAATCGCCGCCGCGTCCCGCGGGGAACTGCGATTCACCCCCGCCCAGGCCGCAGCCATCCGCGCCGCCGCCCTGCGGCGCAATCGCTAGATCGATTCGGGCCAGCGCGGGGGTTCAGGTTGGCCTAGAGATCCTCCGGGCGAAGCCCAGTGTCCTTAGCAATCTTACTCAGCGCTGCCGGCCCGATCTCTTCGCTATCGTGAAAGCAGAAAGTGAAGTTACTCCAACCGGGTCGCTGCAATTTACGGTGGGATCCTACTTGTTTCTTGAGCGTCCAGCCCAGCCTCAACAGCGCCGCATAGACTCGCTTGGCTTTCGCGGCGCGCCAGATGCTCACGCGGCGAACAGAACCTTCAAAGGCGCGGGAACCTCTTCGCCGCTTTCGATCATTTCTGCCAGCACCTGAAGGGCTATCGCCTTTACCTTTCGCACAGCCTCCTCTTCGGAGGCCCCGTACGCCATCACCCCGGGGAGGTCAGGGACAGATGCAAGGATTCGACCATCTTCTTCCCGCTCGATTTCGACGTGAATTGGCTGAATTTCTACCATAGCCGTACATCATTGTAACCTGAAGCCTTACGCCAGGAGGTTGAGCATCGTCTTCTGCATGTCGTCGCCCGTTTGGATCACGCGGGCGTTCGTCTGAAATTGATTGCGTGCGTCGAGCAGTGCCACCATTTCGGAGCTCAGGTCGATCTGGTCCACCGCCGCTGGGTCGGTCGCCTTGGCGATCTTGCCTGCCGCCTTCTCCAAGGTGCTCGACGCCTGCTGCATTCCGGAGAGCGCGATACCTGTGATCTGCATGCCTCCCTTATCGGACCGTCTTCAGAAATCTTGAAGCGGCGTGATAGCCGCACATGCCGTGCACTCCGCCGCCTGGGGGCGTCGACGCGCTGCATATCCATACGTCACGCAACGGAGTCCCGTACCAGTGCCGCGTCGGGCGCAAAAAGAACTGCTGGAAATCCAGCGCGCCGGCATTGAAATCGCCGCCTACGAGATTCGGATTGTGCCGCTCCATCGCCGCCGGATTCATCACAGACCGCGCCAGGATTCGGCCGCGAAAGCCTGGCGCGAAGCGCTCTACCTGATCCTCGATCGCCGCCGTTACGTCCATCGACGACCCATTCGGCACATGGCAGTACGCCCACGCCGTGTGCTTGCCCGCCGGCGCGCGCGTCGCATCGAACCCTGCGTGCTGCGCCAGCAGTACGAACGGAGCTCCCGTGTGCCCGCGCTCCCACTGCGCGATCTCGTCCAGCGTGCCGCCGAGGTGCACCGTCGCGGCACGCGCGCAGTCCGGCGCGCGCCACGGGATCGGCGCGTCCAGCGCCCAATCCAGCTTGAATGCGCCGGGGCCGTACCGATATCCTCCCAATGCCTCGCGAAACGGGGCAGGGAAGCGATCTCCAGCGAGCGCGAGCAACTGCCGCGGCGTCACATCGCAGAACGTCACAGCGCCATCCGGCAGCGCCGTCACCGTTTGGCCTGTGACGATCTCGCCGCCCAACGTCCGCAGATATCCCGCCAGCGCCTCGGGGATTGCCTGCGCTCCGCCGCGCGGAAAGGGCCAGCCGACCACGTGCGCCGCGATGCCGAGCACCATGCCAACGCCCGCGCCGAGGGGTGCTTCCATCGGCAGCGTCGAGTGCGCCGCCATCCCGGCGAACAACGCCCGCGCGCGCACGCCGCGAAATCGCGCCTCCGCCAGGCCGCGCGCCGAGCGCATCGCCACCATCCCGAACTTTGCCATCGTCCACGGATTGCGCGGGACGCCGAACGGCGCGAGCACGTCGTGCCGCAACTCGCTCCATCGCTCCACGAACGGCCCGAACAAGTCGCGCCACGCCGCCGCGTCCGCGCCCAGATTCGCCGCTGTCGCGGTGAGCGACCGCTCGAGCACCACCGCCGTCCCATCGTCTAGCGGGTGCGCCAGCGGAGCGTCCGGATGCACCCATTCGAGCCCGTACTTTGCGAGCGGCCATTGCTCGAAGCACGGCGAGCAGGCCGCCAAAGGGTGGATCGCCGAGCATACATCATGCACGAACCCGGGCAGCGTCAGCGGCGCCGAGCGCGCACCGCCGCCGATCGTCGGCGCGCCTTCGAACACCGTCACGGCGTGTCCCGCGCGCGCCAGCACGATCGCCGCCGAGAGTCCATTAGGGCCAGAGCCGATCACCACCGCACGGAATTTCTCAGGTTCGGCCAACGTTCGTTATTGTAGAAGAGATGCAGAAGAAACGGCTGGGCAACAGCGATTTGGAATTGACGCCGATCGGGGTCGGCGCTTGGGCGATGGGAGGCAGCGGCTGGGCATTCGCCTGGGGGCCGCAGGACGACGACGAGTCGATCGCCGCCATTCACGCGGCTCTCGATGGGGGCGTCAACTGGATCGACACGGCCGCCGTCTACGGACTCGGCCACTCCGAAGAGGTCGTCGCGCGCGCCCTCGAAGGCCGCACGAATCGGCCGTACGTCTTCACGAAGTGCGAGCGCGCCTGGAATGAGAAGGGCGAGATCCAGAAGGTCCTCAAGCGCGATTCCATTCGCAAGGAATGCGAGGCCAGCCTCCGCCGCCTGAAGGTCGACACGATCGACCTGTACCAGATTCACTGGCCCGAGCCCGACGAGGACGTCGAGGAAGGCTGGGAGACGCTGGCCCGCCTCAAAGAAGAAGGCAAGGTGCGCTGGATCGGCGTCTCCAATTTCAACGTCGCCCAGATGGAGCGCGCTCGCAAGATCGCCCCGATCACTTCGCTGCAGCCGCCGTACTCGGCGATCTCGCCCGAGATCGAAGAGAGCGTGCTGCCGTACTGCCAGCAGCACAACATCGGCGTCATCGCGTACTCGCCGATGAAGTCCGGCCTGCTGACCGGGAAGATGACGCGCGAACGCGTCGCCGCCCTCCCCGAAGACGACTTCCGCAAGCGCGCGCTGGGCTTTCAGGAGCCGAACCTCACGCGCAACCTGGAACTCGCCGAGTTGATGAAGCAGATTGGTAAGCGCCACGGACGCTCCGCCGGGGAAGCGGCGATCGCCTGGGTGCTCCGCAATCCCGCGATCACCGCGGCGATTGTCGGGATGCGCTCCGCCGAGCAGACCGCGGGTGTGATCGGCGCGCTCGAATTCCGCCTCACGCCGGACGAGATCGCCGAGATCGATGGCGCGCGGGTCGCGGCGGCGTAGGACACGGCTTGGGCGGCAATCGTTGCCTCGCGGCTTGGATTGAGAGCTCGGCTCTTCGGCGGAGCGGTCGCGTGGTTCGGCGACCACCGCTCCGTGACCGTCGCGGCTCGGATTGAGGGCTCGGCTCTTCAGGGGGCGGTCGCGTGGTTCGGCGACCACCGGTCCGTGGCGGGCGCGGGTTGGATTGAGGGCTTGGCTCCTCGGGGAGCGGTCACGTGGTTCGGCGACCACCGGTCCGTGGCGGCCGCGGGTTGGATTGAGGGCTCGGCTCTTCAGGG
>JAOAPT010000869.1 GCA_025463045.1 Candidatus Solibacter sp. | reverse complement strand
CGGTGACCTGCGCGGTGAGCGCGAGGGGGATGAGCGCGGAGAGGAGTAGACGCGTTTTCATGAGTAGGGTCCATTCTACTGAATCGGCCCTGAATTTTCCCGCTGACGAATCAATAATCATCCGGTTATGATTCCGTCGTGCAGGTCGCAACCGGATCACGTGTTCCGGGCGCTTGCCGATCCCACGCGACGCGCCATTTTCGGGCGGCTGAGCCCGACGGAGAGTAGACTGTCCACGCGCTGACCGCCGGGTCCGGAGTATCGCAGCCCGCGGTGTCGAAGCTGGTGCGGGACAGGCGCGAAGGAAGGGAGACGCATTACAGCGCGCGGCCGGAAGCGCTCGCTCCGCTGATCGATTGGATGGGCGTGTACGGCGCGTTCGGGCGCGAGCGGTTCGACAAGCTGGAAACGTTACAGAAGAGGACGGATCAGTGATCAACTCAGTGATCAACTCAATGATCAACACAGTGATCAACTCAGTAGCTACGCGTTCGCTGGTGGTGGAGCGGGTGATGCCGCACCCGCAGGAGAGGATCTGGCGCGCCCTGACGCAGGGTCCGCTGCTCGAGGAGTGCTGATGAAGAACGATTTTCAGCCGGTGGTGGGGCATCGCTTTTCAATTCCGCGCGGAGCCGATGTCGCATTGGAACGGCATCACCGACTGCGAGGTTTTGGCGGTGGGGCGGCGATTCACCTGAGTGAAGCGGAATTCGCGCAGCTCTTTGGCGCGTTCTTTGCGGAGATGGAACGCAAATTCGTGTAGCTCACTACTCTTCCCTGTCGCTCGCTAGTCTTCAACGATCCGCTCGGGGCGGGCGTCGGGTTGCGCGAGAGTGAAGGTGATTCCGCCCACCTTCAAGTTGCGCACGTGGCGGGCGTAGAGGCCGTAGGCGGGAAGATTGGGGCCGAACATGCGAATTTCAGGATAGGCAGCTTCCACCTCGGGAACTGCCTGCTCGGATTTCACACCGCCGCCGGGGAGACGGATCTCCACGTTCTCGAAAGTAACGTCTTCCACGGGATGACCCGGAACTCCGCTGATCAGAATGCCGGGCGATTCGACGGTGGCGCGCAGGTTGCGGATCGTGACGCCTTTCAGTGTGCCGGTGGCGCGCTTTTCGTCGCCGGGGCGGAAGGTCTTCAGGCGCGCACCGAGGCGGAGGAAGACGGCGACGCGACCGGCGTCCATCGTGATATCGCTGACCGTCACGCGGCGTAGGGCGGCGCCATCGACGGTGAGGAGCTTAATGCCCGCGAGTCCGGCGGAGAGAATGCGGCAGGAGGCGATGCGGATGTCCTCGAAATCGCCGACCGACTCGGTGCCGCATTTGATGGCGGCGCAATTGCTCTTCAGGCGGCAATCGCGGATTTCGATATCGCGGCACGGCTGGGGGCTGGTGGTCTTGAGGCAGATGGCGTCGTCACCGGTGTCGATGTCGCAGTTGGCAATGCGGACAGTCTGGCAGGAATCGATATCGAAGCCGTCGTTGTTCGAGCCCGCGTGGCTGGTGATGCGGACGCGGGTGGCGGTGACGTCGCGGCACTGGAAGAAGTGAACGCACCAGGCGGCGGCTTGCTGGAGTTGGACATTATCGAGCGTGACGCCGGTGCAGCGCAGGAAGCGGGCGAGGAACGGGCGCTTGGATTTGTCGGCGGGGCCGCGGGCATCGAGCACCTGCTTGCCGCGGCCGTCGACGGTGCCCGGCCCCGTGATGCCGACGCGTGCGCGATCGACGGCGCCGACGAAGCAGTAGCCCATCGGCGCACCGGTACCATCGCGGAAATCGTCCAGCGTGCGGTAGTCGGCGAGGTTGGTACTGCCGAGGAGGGTCGCGCCGGATTCCAGGCGAAGAGTCACGCCGTCCTGCAGGAGAATGGTGCCGCTGACGTAGCGACCGGCGGGGAAGGTGACCACTCCCCCGCCCTGCTTTCCGCAGGCGTCGATGGCGCGCTGAAGGGCCTGGGTATTGAGGGCAACGCCATCGGGGTTTGCGCCGAAGTCGAGGACGGAGATCGCGGGCGCGGCGCGGAGCGGAAGGGCGAGCGCGGGTGCGAGCAGGAAACGGCGGCGGTTCATCTGGCGGCAGTTCATCGGGCGGCAGTTCATCGGGCGGCTCGCTTCTTCGCGTGGCGGAAGACGTCGGTTAACATTTTTTCGGTGAGCTTGCCGGTCGAGGTGTTCTGCTGGCTGGGGTGATAGGACGCGATCAGGGTGGGGAGTCCGGGCATGCGGTATTCCACGTCGTGACCGAAGAGATAAGGCGCGCGGGAGGCGATGTCGCGGCGCGACTTGAGGACGTCGAGGTAGACGTCGAAGGCGATCTTGCCGAGGGCGACGACGACTTTAAGATCGGGGAGGAGATCGAGTTCGCGCTCGAAGTAGGGGCGGCAATTTCGCAGCTCGTCGGGCGTGGGCTTGTTGCCGGGAGGCGCGCAGTGGGCGGCGGCAGTGATGTACAGGTCGTGGAGTTCCATGCCGTCTTCGCGGGAAAGGGCGACGGGCTGGGAGGCGAAGCCGGTCTTGTGTAGAACCTTATATAGGATGTCGCCGGAACGATCGCCAGTGAACATGCGGCCGGTGCGGTTGGAACCGTGGGCGCCCGGTGCGAGTCCAAGGATCAGGACGCGCGCATGAGGGTCGCCGAAGGACGGCACGGGGCGTCCCCAGTAGGTTTGATCGCGGTAGGCACGGCGCTTGAGTTGCGCGACTTCCGCAGTATGGGAGCAGAGGCGAGGGCACTTACAGCAGGCGACGATTTCTTGTTGGAGTATTTCTAGCACTTTTGTTCCTAAATGTTAGAATAAGTGAGATTTCGCTTGACGGACTATGCTTTCAGAGTTCAGAATTAACTATTCGGCTGCTCCGGTCGAACGTCGTAGTACTGCTCTGGCCATAAAGTTCCTCCCCGACTTCACCGATAAGGTGAATAGCGCATTGGTATGAACAGGTCACCCCTATCCACGGTTATCCGCATTATCACATTCACATTGGTGCTTCATCTACTTGCTTCTGTTGGCATTAGCGGCACCGTCCCAGCCAAACGCCGACATCGGAAAGCGACCGTCGCCGCGCACAAACCGGCGGTGCGGAAAGCACGCGCGAGAACTGCGGCAACCGCGGCAAAGGGAACGCGTGCCCCGGTGCGCAGGGTGGCGGCTACGGCTCAGAAACAGGTCGCCGGTCCGCGGCCGGTTGCGGTGGCTGGTCCGATCATCGCGGGCGGTCCCTGGACGAGCCCGACCTACGCGGACTCCACGGACGGCGACAATATCGATGGCGAGGATCTCGACATCCGGCGGGCGGCGGTGGACGCGCTGGGGCAGTACAACGGGTCGGTGGTTGTGGTCGACCCCAGCAACGGGCGTGTGCTCGCGATGGTGAACCAGAAGATCGCGCTGAGTACGGGATTCCAGCCGTGCTCGACGGTGAAGGTTTCCGTGGCCCTGGCGGGGCTGAGCGAGAAGGTCATCCAGCCGTCGACGAAGTACCGGCTCGGCGGGATGAAGATGGACCTGACGTACGCGCTGGCGCACTCCAACAACTATTACTTTGCGACGCTCGGAGAAAAGCTGGGCTTCGAGCGGGTGAGCTATTACTCGCGGCTGTTCGGGTACGGCGAGAAGGCCGGATTGAATATCGCGGGCGAACAGCCGGGCCGGTATCCCACGGCACCGCCGAAGAATGGCGGAGTCGGGATGCTGACCAGCTTCGGTGAGGAGATCCAGCAGACACCGCTGCAACTCGCGGCGCTGATGAGTTCGATTGCGAATGGCGGCACGCTGTACTACCTGCAATATCCTCGGTCGCAGGCCGACGTGCAGAATTTCGTACCGCGGGTGAAGCGAAGGCTGGATATCAGCGCAGTGATTCCGATGGTGAAGCCCGGCATGCGTGGAGCCGTGGAATTCGGCACGGCGCACCGGGCGCGCGAAGACGGACCGATCGCGGGCAAGACCGGAACGTGCAGCGAAAATCATATGCACTTGGGATGGTTCGGATCTTTCAACGACGTCGGCGACCGGAAGCTGGTCGTGGTCGTGCTGCTGACCGGCGGACGTCCGGCGATCGGACCGCTGGCGGCGGGAATTGCGGGCGATGTGTACCGGCGACTCGGCGAGAAGAACTACTTCCGCGCCAGCCAGGAGATGACGCCCGCGACATTGGTATCGAGCCAGATCTGCTGTTCTAAATAAGGCCGCGCGTTTGCCTGCCGAGTCACCAGCCGACCGGCTTCCCCTTATTCTGTTCGTCGAGCCACTGCTGCAAGGGAGCGAAGTAATCGCGGATTGCGGTGGCGTCCATCTGACGGGTCCCGGCGATCTTCTCGAGAGCTTCCTGCCAGGGACGGCTGCATCCCATCGAAAGCATGGATTCGAGCTTCGCGCCGGCGGCTTTATTGCTGTAGATGGAGCAGCGATTCAGCGGACCGGTGCATCCCGCCGTTTGCGACAGCGCGCGGTGGAACTGGAACTGTAGGATGTCGGCCAGGAAATAGCGCATATAGGGGACGTTGGCCGCGACGTGGTACTTGGCGGCGGGGTCGAAATCGGCCTCGCTGCGATCCACGGGCGGCGCGATTCCCTGGTATTTCTGGCGCAACTGCCACCAGGTCTGATTGTATTGATCGGGCTTGATTTCGCCGGAGAAGACCTTCCAGCGCCACTGATCGATGACCAGTCCGAAGGGCAGGAACGCGATCTTTTCGAGCGCCTTGTGGAGCAGCAGGCCGATGTCCTGCGACGGATCCGGGGCCTTGTCGAGGAATCCAAGTTTGACGAGGTACTCCGGCGTGATGGAGAGCGCGATCGTGTCGCCGACAGCCTCGTGGAATCCGTCGTTGGCGCTGTCGCGGAACATCGGCGGCTGGTTGCGGTAGGCGAGCTGATAGAAGTTGTGGCCGAGCTCGTGGTGGACGGTGAGGAAATCTTCGCCGGTCACCTGAATGCACATCTTGAGGCGCACGTCGGTGTCGGCGTCGATGTCCCAGGCGCTGGCGTGGCAAACGACGTCGCGGTCCCTCGGTTTGACGAAGAGCGAGCGCTCCCAAAACGTCCCCGGCAGTGGCGCGAAGCCAAGCGACGTGAAGAAGCCTTCGCCATATTTGACCATCTGCTTCCAATCGGTGTTGCGCTTCTTGAGGAGCTCAGTGAGGTCATAGCCTGGATCGGAGTTCGGGGGCGCAATCAGCGGGTAAATGTTGTCCCAATCCTGCGCCCACATGTTGCCGAGCAGGTCGGCGGGGATGGCGCCGGTGGCGGGGACGGCGTCGCCGTATTTTTCGCGAAGGCGGTTGCGGACGTAGGCGTGCAGCGAGAGGTAGAGCGGCTTGACCTGCTCCCAGAGGCGATCGAGTTCGCGGGCGAAATCGTCGGGCGGCATGTCATACTTCGCGCGCCACATCGCGCCGTTGTCCTTGAAGCCGAGTTGGCGCGCACCTTTGTTGGCGAGCTCAACATAGCGAACGAAATCCTTGCGGATGGGGCGCGCGATTGCGTGCCAACCGGCCCACGCCTCCTTGAGGGTTTGGGGATCGCGGCTGTCGGCGATGATTTTGCTGAGCTGCTCGAGATCTTTGCAGCTATCGGGGCCGCTGGGGCAGTATTTCCCCTTGCCGTACGTGCCTTCCATGCTGGAGGTAATGCGGGTGAGCTCCTCACTTTCTTTGGGGTCGACGGGGGTCGCCAGCGTGAGGGAGAGTTTGAGAAGTTTGATCTTGCGCTCGGTGACGGAGTCGAGCTTGAGGCCGTCGAAGCGGGTGGCTTTTTTCGCGTAGTCGACGGTGGCGGAGATGGCTTTTTCGTCGAGTTTGGCGGAGATGATTTCGGTGTCGTCGGTGATGTAGGTGGACTTGATCCAATCGGCGCGGCCCGCGTCGACGTTGAGGAGCAGGAGTTTCTGTTCGACGTCGTTGATGAACTTGCGAGCTTCTTCGGGGGTGGGTTTGGGGTCGGCGGCGAAGGCGATCGCGGCACAGGAGAGGACAGCGCAGAGTGCTGCACGAATCTTCATGCCTTCACATTAGCAAGGCGCCCGCGAAATTGTGCGTTGGCGATTTGGCGACGGCGCATCGACCGTGTTAGCATTAAAACATCTGCGTGACACATCGCGGGGACGTAGTTCAGTTGGTTAGAACGCCGGCCTGTCACGTCGGAGGTCGCGGGTTCGAGCCCCGTCGTCCCCGCCAATTCTTTTCAATCACTTGCCCGTCTTCCTTTCGCTCCGATTTTCGCCTCGTTTTCGCGGGTGCTACAGTAGCTGCTACAGTTTCGCCGTAAGATTCTGACTCGGTTCTGCTTACGCGAAAGGGCTCGACCCGGCTCGGAACACTGCGGTCAAAGTGTTTGATCGCGATACCTGGATTCCCGGAATATCGTGTGCAATCGCCAATACCTGTCCAAAAGGTCGCCCTTGAAAATGTTCAGCTCGCCTTTGACAGATGCAGCGCTAAGGGCGCTCACGACCTCCGCGAGTTCTGCAAGCGCGTCACTCGCCTCTACGCAAGAGCAG
>JAOAPT010000840.1 GCA_025463045.1 Candidatus Solibacter sp. | reverse complement strand
AAGGTAAGAACCGTATGCAGTAGTTCCTGCAAGTACGGGTCTGTGCGGGGGGTGGCTGGTAACGGCCATCCCTACCGCGACGGTGGTCGCCGAACAGGACCACCGCTCCCTTACGGTCGCGGCTCTGTTTGCGGTGCGTTCTTCAAGGGAGTTCTCCATGGCCCCGTTCGGGGCCGCAACAAGGGATGAAAATCTACGATCGCTTCTTGGCGCGTTATTTTCAACGGAGCGGTGGTCACTCTCGGGCGACCACCGCTCCCTTACCGGTCGCGGCTCGGATTGCGTGCTTACTTCGGCTGCGCGACCGTCCGTAAATACGGCTTGATCGTCTTAAACCCTTCGGGGTACTTCTTCTTCGCGTCTTCGTCCGACACCGCCGGCACGATGATCACGTCGTCGCCGGGCTTCCAATTCACCGGCGTCGCCACCTGGTGCTTCGCCGTCAACTGCATCGAATCCAGCACGCGCAGAACTTCGTCGAAATTCCGCCCCGTGGTCATCGGATAGACCAGCATCAATTTGACCTTCTTGTCCGGCCCGATGACGAACACCGTCCGCACTGTCGCATTGTTCGCCGCCGTGCGCCCCTCCGACGTCGTGCCCGCATCTTCCGGCAGCATGTCGTACAGCTTCGCCACCTTCAGTTCCGGGTCGCCGATCATCGGGTACGTGACCGCGCTCCCCTGCGTCTCTTCGATGTCCGCCGCCCACTTCCCGTGGTTCGTCACAGGGTCCACGCTCAGTCCAATGATCTTCGTATTCCGCTTGGCGAACTCCGGCGCCAGCCGCGCCATGTAGCCTAGTTCCGTCGTGCACACCGGAGTGAAATCCTTCGGGTGCGAAAACAGAATCGCCCATCCATCGCCGATCCATTCGTGAAAATTAATCGTGCCTTGCGTGGTCTCGGCCGTAAAGTCGGGGGCTTCAGAATTGATTCGTAGGGACATGAGTTTTCCTCCAAGATTGCTCTGCCCTACGATTGTACGCGAACTATTGTGCCCAGTTCGTGACGATCGTGATCCCCCGAGATTCCGTACCGCCGGACATCTTTTGCACGGGCATGACGCTCATGGGAGAAGCCCCGCTCAGCCGGTACGCCAGCGTCCGGCCCGCAGCCGAAAAGTCGGCGTTGTCGATCGCTGTCCCCAGCAACTGCGCGCTGGCCAGAGGCCCTCCCAGGGAGACCGTCGTCCCGTGCCGTTCCAGGGCCGCCGGGTCGAATGCCTGCGCCACCAGTTGTCGGTCGCGGACGAACACCAGCCGCCCCGCGGCGAAGATCACGTTCGATTCCACCGGCATGACCGCCACGCGTTCACTCCGGTCCAGTCGGGCCGCGAACAGAGTGCTTCCGCCCGGCCTGTCGCTCCCCGCGACGAACAGGAAGGTGCGCCCATCCGGTAGAAACTGCGGCAGCATGTGCCGCGTCTCGCCCTTCGCGCGATCGACCTCCGTGACACCCCGCAATTCTCCGCCGCGATCCGACACTCGGAAGATCCCCGCGCCGCGCTGTCCGATCAGGATTTCGCCCCGTGCATTCCAGGCCCCGCCGATGTTGGTGTCGATATTGCACAGCGCCTGCGGAACACCGCCGTCCGCCGGCACCCGCATCAGCTTGTTGCCCGCCGTGAACGCGATCGACCGTCCATCGGGCGACCAGAATGGTGATCCAGCGCCAATCGTTCCCTCCAGGTATCGGGATTCAGAGGCGCCCAGTTCACGCACGTACAACCGCCCGCCCGCCGCGAACGCAACTCGCCACCCATCGGGTGAAAGACTCAGGCGCGTGATCGGCGCCGCTCCCGGAGGCACGATTACGAACCGCCGCTTCACGAACCACGGTCGCCAGATTCCGACGATCGCGAGACACGCGATCGCGACGCCAGCCGCCATCCATCGCCGCGAAATCTGCGGCCGCCACACACGCCGCCACGCACGCCGACCCACACCAGGTGCGGCAGGCGCTGCGCTTGCCGCGACCGTTTGCGCTGCCGGAAGCAGCAACTCCAGTGCCGCCTTCAGATCGCCCGCCGATTGCCAGCGCTCCCGCGCATCCTTCGCCAGACAGCGCACCAAGACCTGCCTCAGCGCCGAATCCGTGGTTGCCACCGCACCGTTTTCAGGCAGCGTGCCCGTCAGCATTTCGTGGAGCAGCAGCCCGAGCGAATAGATGTCGCTGGCCGCCTCCGCCTCGGCGCCTCGCAATTGCTCGGGCGACATGTACCGCAGCGTCCCAATGACTGCGCCCGCCTGCGTCACTTCCCCCTTCAGCCGTACGTTCTTCGCCAGCCCGAAATCCAGCAGTTTCAGACCGGCGCCCGTCAGTATCACGTTTCCCGGCTTCAAGTCGCGATGCACAATTCCGATGCGGTGCGCCGCGTCCAGCGCCCCCGCCATCTGCGCCGCGAACCGTAACGCTGCGGTCCGTTCCAGCGGACCGCGCGCCAGCACCGCCTCGAGCGTTTCGCCCTCCAGCAGTTCCATCACGA
The DNA here is from genome assembly GCA_025463045.1 of Candidatus Solibacter sp. Classification (GTDB taxonomy): domain Bacteria; phylum Acidobacteriota; class Terriglobia; order Bryobacterales; family Bryobacteraceae; genus Solibacter. The sequence continues at coordinate 65 of JAOAPT010000840.1, read as the reverse complement.
TCAGCGGCTGCCCGCCGTAATTCTCCACCGAATACACCGTGCACACGTTCGGGTGATTCAGCGCC
>JAOAPT010000838.1 GCA_025463045.1 Candidatus Solibacter sp. | reverse complement strand
CGATCTGAACATGGGCAATGCCGCGCGCGTGGACCGGACGCCGACGATGATCATCACCCACAAAGGCAAACAGACCCCTTGGAGCTGGTGGGAAAACTACGCGCTATTCCGCAGCCTGGTGGACAGCGAACTGAAAAAGTGAACGTACAAGTGAACGTACAATAGGTCTTATGAAAATTCTTGCACTCGCACTCGCGTTGCTGTTGCCTTGTGTCGCGGCCGGACCGGAAGTCGATAAGAACCGGACGATGGGAAACCCCAGCGCACCCTTGATGTTCGAGTTGTACAGCGATTTTATGTGTCCGCACTGCAAGCTGCTACACGAGAATATTCTGCCTTCGATCATTCTGGATTACGTGAAGACGGGCAAGGCGTACCTGATTTTCCGCGAGTATCCGCTGCAGATTCCGCAGCACGTCTACTCGCGGCCGGCAGCGGCGCTGGCGGTGGCGGCGGGGCGCGTCGGCAAGTATCAGGCGGCGAGCGATGCATTGTTCAAACAGCAGAATTCCTGGGGCATGACGGGCAAGTTGTGGGACGCGGTGGCGCCGGTGCTCACGCCGGACGAACAGACGAAGGTGAAGGCGCTCTCGCAGGATCCGACGATTCTCGCGGAGGTTCAGAAGGACGTGGACCGTGGGATGGCGGCGATGGTGAACGAGACGCCGACGCTGATGATCACGTACAAGTTGAAGCAGCAGCCCTGGTCGAAATGGGCGGATTACAGTTTCTTCCGCAGCTACGTCGATGGACTTCTTAAGAAATAATTCACTCAAGATCGCGGTGGTTCTACTGCGAGTGGTGTTGGGCGCGATCTTCATTTACGCGGGTTACGTGAAGCTGGAGCAGCCGTGGCAGTTGTTCGCGGCGGGGATCGCGGAATACGAAATCGTGCCGCTGTGGGCGGCGACGTTCCTGGCGCGGACGCTGCCGGCGTTCGAAATGCTGCTCGGCCTGATGCTGGTGATCGGGCGATGGTCGCGTACGTCGACGGTGATCATGTCGGGACTGCTGGTGGTGTTCTTCAGCCTGATGGTGCGCGCGTTCGCGCAGGGTAAGGATATCAGTTGCGGGTGCTTCGGACCGAACGAAACGATCTCGTGGAAAACGCTGCTGCGCGACGGATCGATGCTGGCAGGCTCGATCGTGCTCACGGTGATGGCGTTCTGCAATCGCCGGACTACCGTGTGAGCGACGCGCTCCAGCGGGAACTGGCGTATCACGAAAAACTCTACTCGGGATTTGCGCAGAGTCACTTTGCGCGTCCGGCGGTGCGTGCGCTGCGGCGGCACATGGTGGCGCGGATACTCGCGGCTACGGGGGCGGGGAGGGGATCGCGCGTGTTGAGCCTGGGATGCGGGATCGGCGACACGGAGCTGCTTCTGGCGGCGCATGTGGGCGAGGTGACGGGGATCGATCTGTCGCCGGCGGCGATTCGGCAGGCGCGCGCGGATGCGGCGGCGCTCGGGATCGGCAACGCGCGATTCGAAGAGGGCACGTCGGCGGACGGGCGCTTCGATGTGGTGATCGCGATCTTCTTTTTGCATCATTTGCCGGATGAGGAATTGGCGGCGCTGCCATTTCGATTGAAGGATCAGCTCGCGCCAGGTGGGGTGTTCTATTCGCTCGATCCGAGCAGGCATCGATTGTCGGGCGTGGTGGGGCGGCTGCTGATTCCAGGGTTGATGAAGAAATATCAGACGGAGGACGAGCGGGAACTCGATGCGGAGACGACGGCGAGCTTGTTTCGCGCTGCCGGGCTTGAGGCGAAGGTAGAGATGTACGACTTCGCGTCGTCTCCGCTGGCGGGACTGTTTCCGGGATGGCGGGCGGGATATGAGATGGCGCGGAGAGTGGACGATGTGCTGCTGCGGGTCGGGGTGTTGCGAAGGCGGGGAAGTAATTTCGAAGTGATCGCGCGGGAGTGAACGGGCGTGCCGCTCAGGCAGCGGTCAGTCGGTCATATTCGGCATGAGTGCCGATCCATGCCCACTCGAGTCTCTCACCGGTCAATCTATCGAGGGCCTGTATTGATTGCCGATGCGGATCATAAACGAACGTCGCTGCCTGCAAACGGCGGAAACGGAGCGACGGGTGCGATGGATCGCGTTGCCGAAAAGGCGCCAGAATCGCCGAGAGCAGGTAGACTTCACTCTTGAGTAGGCCACTCACGGAGTAGGCCGTGTGTGGCTTCCGTGTCGGCTTCGTCAAAAAGGAAATCGAGCTTGCCCGCTGGGGAGTCGGCATCCAACTGCTCGTCCCATCGCCTTTGTTCGCGTGAACGAAGCCGCTCAATGATCCGGCGATATTCTTCGGGAGAAACACCCTCTATCGCGGCCTCGATCTCCTCAATCCGGCTCGCCAGGCGGATCAGTCGGCGACTTTGAGGATGATCTTACCGATGTGCGCTCCGCTTTCCAGGTAGCGATGCGCCTCGGCGGCCTCGGCGAGCGGAAAGATGCGATCGATCAGGACTTTCACGCGGCCCGATTCGAGCAGCGGCCAGACGTGCTCGAGGAGTTCGCGCGCGATCTCGCCTTTCTCGGCGACGGGACGCGGGCGCATGGTGGAGCCGGTTATGGTGAGGCGCTTATGCATGATTATCGCGAGGTTGACGGCGGCCTGCGCGCCCTGCTGCACGGCAATTTGCACCAGCCGTCCAAGCGGGGCGAGGCAATCGAGATTGCGCGGGGTGTAGGGGGCGCCGACCATGTCGAGGATGAGGTTCATGCCGGGGAATTCGGCGACGAAATCCTGCTCCTTGTAATTGATGGCGCGCTCGGCGCCGAGGGATTCGCAGGCGCGGCGCTTGGCTTCGCTGCCGGCTGTCGCGAAGACGCGGGCGCCGAATTCTCGGGCTAGCTGGATGGCGGTGGTGCCGATGCCGCTCGCTCCGCCGTGCACGAGGAAGCGTTCGCCGGCGGTGAGTTTGCCGACTTGGAAGACGTTGGTCCAGACGGTGAAGTAGTTCTCGGGGATCCCCGCCGCGGCTTCGAGCGAGAGTCCGCGGGGGATGGGGAGGCATTGGACGCCGGGGGCGACGCAATACTCGGCGTAGCCTCCGCCGGGAGTGAGGGCGCAGACGACGTCGCCTTCGTGCCAGCCGGAATCGGGGCCGGCGGCGACGATGGTGCCGGCGACTTCGAGTCCGAGGATCGGGGAGGCGTCGGGCGGGGGCGGATATTTTCCGGCGCGCTGTTGGAGGTCGGGACGATTGACTCCGGCGGCGGCGACCTTGATGAGGACCTCGGTAGCAGAGGGTACTGGCTGCGGCGCTTCGGCGAGGTGGAGTACGTCGGGCGGACCGGGGGCGTCGAATGTAATCAGGCGCATGAGATTAGTATGGCGTGCGAGCGGGCGCTCGGGAGATATCATGAAAGAGGGCAAACTCGATGAGTTCCACCATTCTGAATCTAGGCGACGAATTAAGCGGCGTTTTGGCAGCGCTGGGAGAACCAATCGAACAGGCGGCGCGCGAGATGATTGTGTTCGAGTTATACCGGCGGGGCGCGATCTCCAGTGGAAAGGCTGCCGAACTCCTGGGCATGCCCCGCTTGGATTTCATCAGACGCACGTCGGAACGGGGCATTCCCTATTTCCGCTTCAGCGAGGATGAATGGCAGGCGGAAGTGGCGGAGAGCAAGCGAGCCTGAGTGCCGGACGCGGCAGTCATTTCTAATTCGAGTCCGCTCATCGCACTGATCCAGATTGGACGACTGGAATTACTGAAACAGTTGTACACGAGCATCCTGGTTCCCGTTGCGGTTGCGAGGGAAGTCGAGCCTACGCTTGAGAATTTGCCCGACTGGGTTGTCGTGCCCGCTCTAGCCGATCCTCTGCAACCCAAAACGGTCAGCGGATCGATTCGCCCTGGAGAGCGCGAGGTAATCAGTTTGGGGCTGGAATTAAGAACGGCACTCCTCATTCTTGACGATCAGCCGGTGAGGCGCCTTGCAACATCGATGGGACTCCGAGTGATCGGCACGGTCAGAATCCTCATGGCGGGCAAGGAGCGCGGCTTTCTGTCGAAGATCAAGCCGGAGCTGGACCGTCTGCGCGCGGTCCGATTTTTCATGGACCAGGAACTCACCACAAGGTGCTCACTCAGGTTGGAGAGCTTCCTGCGAGCCGGTTAGCAGAGGTCTGCGGTGAGGGTGAGGGTGGCGCCGGCGGTGGTTAGGTCGGAGAGGGTTTGGGCGGAGGCGGCGGGGCTGAGCGACTCGATGGCGTCGGTCACGATGACCACCGGCTTCTTGAATTTGAGCAGGCCGCGGGCGGCGAAGAGGACGCAGATCTCGGTGACGACGCCGTAGACGACGAAGCGGTCGGCGGCGAGGCGCTCGATGACCTTGGTGAGGTTGGGGGCGGTGAAGACGTCGACGTTTTGTTTCTCGATGATGATCTGCTGCACGCCATCGATCGCGATTTCGTAGGGGGAGTTTGGGACGATGACGCGGCGGTCGAGGAGAGTGGACTCGGCCTTGTGCTGGCCGGTCGTGCCGGCGACGCAGTGGTGGGGCCACTGCTTGAACTCGGGATCATTCTCGGTGTGGGCGTCGACGGTGGAGATGACGGGGATTCCGTTGGCGGCAGCGTAGCGGTTGAGGCGCGCGATGTTGGGGACGATGTGTTCGGCGCCGGGGACGTAAAGGGCTCCGGCGGGGTAGACGAAATCGAGCTGCGAATCGATGTCGAAGAAGATGGTTTTCATTATCGGACGTTGGCGCGGGTTTGACCGATCAGCTCGCGCAGTTCCCGGCTTTCGATTACCGGCCAGGGCTCCCCTGGCTCCAATTGTCGCAGATGGTCGGGGAGCGCCGCGATCATCCGGGCGGCGCGGGCGCGCGCCTGTTCGAGCGTGGGCAGCGGTTCGATGAGACGGCCGCCGAGGAGGATGGGGCGGAGGAGCGCTTCGCCTTTACCGCATTCGCCGGAGCGGGCGATCACGTCGCGAGCGACATCGCGGAAGACTTGCTTGGCGCCCGGCAGAGAGCCCTTGGCGTCGCTGTACTTGGCGGTGAAACGTTTGATGCCGCAGATCTCGACTTCGACGAGCTTGTAGACGGCGCCCATGTTGGGTGCATCGGCGCTGGTGGCGAGTTGGGTGCCGACACCGAAGGCGTCGATCGGTGCGCCGTCGCGGACCAACTGGCGGATGCGGTACTCGTCGAGATCGCCGCTGACCATGATTTTCGCGTGCTGCAGGCCGGCCTCGTCGAGGATGGCGCGGACCTGGCGGGAGAGCGAATCGAAATCGCCGCTATCGAGGCGGACTCCCCACATCGGGCCGCCAAGTTTGGCGGCGCGGCGCGCGCCTTCGAGCGTGTCGTAGGTATCGAGGAGTTGGACGGTGGAATCGCCGAGGACGCGCTGGAGTTTGCGGAAGGCGTCCATCTCGCAGGGGAAGCTCATCACCCAGGAGTGCGCGGCGGTGCCCATCACGGGGATGCCGTAGCGGAAGCCGGCGAGCGTGTTGCTGGTGCCGGCGCAACCGCCGATGTAGGCAGCGCGGGCTCCGAGTGTGCCGGCTTCGGGGGTGTGGGCGCGGCGCGTGCCGAACTCGGCAATGGGGCGTCCGGCGGCAGCGTCAACGCAGCGCGCGGCTTTGGACGCGATCAGGGTCTGGAACGTGATTCCGGAGAGCAGGTACGTCTCGGGGATCTGCGCTTCGATGACGGGGGCGCGCAGGGTGAGGACGGGCTCGCCGGCGAAGAGCGGAGTGCCTTCGGGAACGGCGAACAGGTCGCCGGTGAAACGGAAATCGCGGAGGTAATCGAAGAAGGCGGGGGAGACGCGGGCGAATTGGGGAAGGGTGCGGAGGTAGTCGATTTCGTCCGGAGCGAAGCTGAGGTTGAGGAGGTAGTCGACTACTTGGGGAAGGCCGGCGGCGAGCGCATAGTTTCGGTTCGCGGGGAGGCGGCGGATGGTGAATTCGAAGGTCGCCTTCTCAGCGAACTTGCCGCTTTCAAAATACCCGGCGGCCATGGTGAGCTCGTAGAGGTCGGTGAGAAGGGCGTTCATAGAAGTTGACAGGCGACACAAAACGATCGCCTGTCCCAGTTACTTCTTCTTGGCTGGCTCGGGGGCGGCTTCTTTTACTGCGGCGGCGGCCTTCTGGAGCTCCTCGACGGCTTTTCCGTCTAGCTCATAGATGCTGGGTTCGCCTTCGCGTTGCGCGAAATGTTGGTCGCCGAGCTTGGTGATGGTCACTTTTTCAACACGTTTGCCGGAATTGGAGGTGACCGCGGCCTCGAAGAGGGGCTGTCCGCCGCCCTTTTCGACGAATTTGACGGCCGCGAGGTCGCGCAGTTTGTCGATCACGTTCTGGACGCTGCTGTTGTCCATGGTCTTGCCGTTAGCGGTCCACTTGTCGCCGGATTTGACGTAGCTGACGCCTTTCAGGTCGACCTTAGAGGGGTCGCTGAAGCCGAAATCGAAGAGCTTCTTATTGCGGAAATCGTCGACGGACTTTTCGAGGGCGTCGGCGAGGTCGGCGGGGGCTTTGAAGGCGCCTTCGACAGCGGAACTCTTGGCGAAGACGTTCTTATCTTTATCGCGCCGGACTTCGAGGGTCTGGGTGCCGCCGGCATCGGTAACGGTGGCGACGGCGACCTTGGTGGCAGCGGCGAATTTCTTGGCGGCGTCAGGCTCGCTCAGGTCCATCTTCGCGTCTTTGAGCTTGGAGATGAGGCCGTCGACGGCGGAGCCATCGGCGCGCAGCGGGCGCGGCTTGACGATCTGCCACTCGTTCTGGCCGTTCTTGCCGAATTCGATCGTCGGACCCTTGGCGGCGAGATCGACGCGCGAGAGCTTGTCGGAATCGAAGGTCATCAGGCGCTTGTCGCGGAGATCTTCGGGGCGCTTATCGAGGCTCGTCTTGGTGGTGGAGGAGACGGTGACGACGCGCGCGTCGTTGGCGAGTTTGGCGTAGGCGCCGGCGCCGGTCGGGGTATCGTCGCCGATCAGGAGGTGATCGGTCTTGCCATCCCTGCGGACGACTTGAATATCGAGCGTGGGAATCTGCAGGCCGTAGGGCTTGAGATCGGCGGCCTTCTCTTCGATGACTTTATCTGCGTTCAGGTTGGCAAGCGCGGAGGCCATCGTGCCCGCGGCATCCTGATCGGCGGGCATGGACTTAGGCGCAGTCACCTGCCACTTATTGTTTTCCTTGCGGATAGCCAGTGTCTCGTCGGTCAGCTTCTTGATTTTGATCTCTTGAAACTGGTCGTCCGGGATAGTGAGTAACTTGGTGGTGGCGTCGGCCGGAGTCTTGGCTTTCTCGGCCTGAGTTTTGTTGCTCCACCAAGTTACCCCGCCCAAAATCGCCAAAAGAACGACGGCTATGAGGAGTCCCTTCGGCTTCATCGATTATCTCCTCTTCCACCAGGTGGCCATGCCGAAACCGACCACGCCGAGCGGGAAGATGATCACGCTGAGCCAGAAGACGAGATTCAGCTTCTGCGCCGTCATTGTCAGCGGACGGTCTTCGGTGGACTTGGGACGGATGCTGATGAGATCTTCGTCCGCGGTCAGCCAGTTGATCATGTTCATGAACAGATCGCGATTGCCGAGGGTGCGGGAGCCCATCGCGCGATTTTCCGTCCACTGCGAAGTTCCGACGACGACGAAGCGGCCGTTGGTGCCCTGATAGGTGCCGGAGGCGCCGAGCGTGAAAGGGCCCTTCTTGCCTTTCTTAGGATCGATCGCGCCGCTGGCGGAGACTTCGTTGACGGCGATGCTGTCTGCGGTGGTGCCGAAGAGCTTGTCGACCTTCGTTTTGTCGCCGCTCTTGATATCGAGCGAGCGGGGCACGGGGAAGGCGGTGGGAACGCGCGCGAGCGGACGGGTGATCGGGGACGCTTCGTATGCGAGGATGATGGGGATTTCCGGGCCGGCGCCGAACATATTGCCGATGCCGCTGAGATCGAGCACGAGATCTTTGTTGGCGGTGACTCCCCAACTGGAGAGCACGTCGGTGAGCGCCTTGTTCTCGGCGGTGGGCTCGCCGCGTCCGATGCGGAGCACGTTATCGAGCAGGAAGAGCGCATGTCCGCCGCCTTCGACGTAGCGCTTGAGGGCGTCGACGATGGGCTGCGGGTAATCGAGCTGCGGACCGCCGACGACGGTGGCGAGGCAATCCTTGGGGACTTCGACGGCGCCGGCGACGGGCGCCTGGCCGATGGCGAGCGGCTTGCCGGCCTCGGGCGCGGCTGTCTTGAAATTGATCTCGCGCGTTTTGTAGTTGTCGCGCTCGAGGAGCTGTTTCATCAGCGAGTAGCCGGTCGGTGCCTCGTCGCCGATCGAGTGTTCGTTGGCGGCGGAAACGAAGCAGACGTTGCGCTCGCCGCTCTTGAGGGAGCGGATGAGAGCGCCGGTGACTTCCTCTTCGGTGAGGCTCTTGGCCTCTTCCTTGCGGAGGCCGCTATCGACCAGGATCGAGAGATCGCGGCGATACCCGGCGGATTTCGCCTGCTGCGGCTTCTTCACGGGGTCGACGAATTCGAGGTGCAGTTTCGGCGACATGGCGGAGTAGCGGTCGAGTAAGTCCTTCGCCTGGGGGAAGCGGGTGGTCTCGTCGAAGTAAGTGATGGTGACATCGCGGTTCAGGTTCTTAACGACCTTTTCGGTCTGGTCGGAAAGGCTGAACTGCTTGTTACTGGTGGAATCGTAACTCTTGTCGTAGCGGTTGGCGAGGAAGTTAATCGCGCCGAGCACGCCGAGGATCACCAGGATGTAAGTGCCCGCATAGGCGGTGTATCTGGTCTGTCGCGATTTCAAAAAATTGGAAGCCATGTTAGGATCTCCAGCGGAGAGATTCCATCGCCCGGGAAGTAATGAAGAGGGCGAAGAAGATCATCGAACAATAGAACACCACGTCCTTCATATTGAGCACTCCCTTACTGAAGTTCTCGAAGTGAGTGACGATGGAAATGTAGTTAATCACCTGGGAGAGCGGGCCGCTATCGAAGGCGGTGAACCAGCTCAGCAGCCAGAGCAGCAGGCAGACGAAGAAGGTGACGCCGCCGGCGATGATCTGGTTTTTCGTGGTGGTGGAAATGAAGGTGCCGATGGCGAGCAGGCAGGCGCCTTGCAGGATCAGGCCGAGGTACGCAATGAGCACCGGTTTGAGGTCGGGCTTGCCCCAGGCGAAGAGCATGGCGACGTTGAGCATCGACATTCCGAGCACGCAGATGTAGAGCAGCACCGCGCCGAGCCACTTGCCGAGGATGATCTCGATATCTTTGATGGGCGAGGTGAGAAGCAGCTCGATGGTGCCCGTGCGCTTCTCTTCTGCGATCAGCCGCATGGTGATCATGGGGATGAGGAAGAGGGCGATGGTGGAGGCGAAGCCGAGCAGCGGGCGAATGATCTGCTCATTGACGTTCATGGGCTGTTGCTGGCCCATCATCTGCGCCTGGAAACTGAAGCGCACGAAATCGCGGGTGGCGGTGAAGAATCCGAACCCGAAAATCAGCGCGAAAAACGCCATCAGCAGGTAGGCGATGGGAGATGCGAAGTAGCTCTTGAGTTCTTTCTTGCAGATGAGGAGAATGTTTCTCACTTGCTGCCCCCTTCTTCGTTGGTCGCGACGTTCTTTTCGGCGGCGGTGAGCTGCAGGAAGATGTCTTCCAGGCTGAGGCCCACGGCGCGCAGTTCGTTCAGATTCCACCCGGCGTTGACCACGCCGCGCGCGAGTTCGGCGCGGATCTGGCGGCCCTGGAGGCTCTCGACTTCGAAGATCAGGCGGCCGTCTTTCGAATCTTTCATCATGACGCGGCTGACGCCGGAGACCTGCTCGAGGCGGCCCTGGACTTCGCTGGGATTGGGCCGGCCCTCGCTGGCGCCGACTTCGAGCCAGACGGCTTCAGCGCCGCGGAGACGGTTGGTCAGGTTCGCAACAGAATCCTGCGCGACGAGTTTGCCCTGGCTGATGATGATGACGCGTTCGCAGGAGTGCTCGACTTCGCTGAGGATGTGGGTGCTGAGAATGATGGTGTGATCGCCGGCGAGTTGCCGGAGGAGCTCGCGAATTTCGATGATCTGCTTGGGATCGAGGCCGCTGGTGGGTTCGTCGAGGATGAGGACGTCGGGGTTGTGGATGATGGCCTGGGCGATACCGACGCGCTGGCGGAAGCCCTTGGAGAGCTTGCCGATGAGCTTATTGCGGACGTCGCCGAGTGAGCAGCGATCGATCACTTCGTCGCGGCGGCGCTTGATATCGGCGCTCGAGATGCCCTTGATTTGGCCGACGAAATCGAGATATTCGCTGACCTCCTGTTCGGGGTAGACCGGCGGAGTTTCGGGGAGGTAGCCGATGCGCTTCTTGACCTCCATGGGGTTTTCGAGCACGTCGAAACCGGCGATGGTGGCTTTGCCGGCGGAGGGAGGCAAGAAGCAGGTGAGGACGCGCATCGTGGTGGTTTTGCCGGCGCCGTTAGGGCCGAGAAAGCCAACGATTTGGCCCTTTTCCACCTCGAAGGAGATGTCGTCCACGGCGACAGTACGAGCGTATCGCTTGGTTAGACCTTCGACTTTGATCATTTTGATTTTCCAAACCAGACAGACGTGGTAATTGACATTTGGGCGCGAATCGGGCGCAGGTACAACCAGCGCCCCCATCAATTGTACAGAATCTACATCATAGGGAAGCGGCCCAAGTATTGTCAAATGAGCGGCATAAGGCATCCGGAAGGGG
>JAOAPT010000806.1 GCA_025463045.1 Candidatus Solibacter sp. | reverse complement strand
GGTAATCGAAGTACACCCGGTTCTTCTGCCGCTTACTCACCGACCGCGGCGTGGTGAACATCTGCGGCTTCTGCTTCGTCACCAGGCGCGCAATCAGCTCCGCGAACGTGCGCGTCTCTTCATAGCTATAGACCGGCTCCACGGGAATGTAGACGTGCATTCCATCGCCGCCCGTGGTCTTCGAGTAGCCCGCGAGCCCGATCTCGTCGAGGATGTCCTTCACCATCCGAGCCGCCTCCACGATCATGTCGTAGCTGCACTCTTGCGGATCGAGATCGATCAGCACGAAGTCCGGATTGTCGAGCGATCCCGACCGGCTCATCCACGGATTGTGATCGATACATCCCAGATTCACCAGGTACATCAGGCTCGCGTGATCGTCCGCGAACACGTAGTTGATCGCCCCCGCATGATCGCTGTCGATCATCTCCGTTCGCATCCACGAAGGGTACGTATCGGGTGTATTCTTCTGGAAAAAGAACTCGTCCTTGATGCCGTTCGGATACCGCTTTAGCGACAGCGGACGGTCCTTCAAATGCGGCAGAATCAGGTCCGCCACCGCCGCGTAATAGTTGAGGACGTCGCGCTTCGTGACGCCGTCATCGGGATAGTAGAGCTTCGGAAGATTCGTAAACTTGAGCGCGTGCCCGTCGATTGTCAGCGTCGCCTCTTTGCCCGCCGGCAGCAACTCCGCGGGCGCTTCCTTCGCCACCTCGGGTGCCGGCTTATCCTCGCGCAGGCCGAGGAATACCGGTGCGCGCAGCCGGTCGTCGGGCGTCCAGTTCGCGTATTTCACCTGACACACCAGCTCGGGCTTGACCCACGTCATGCCTTTGTCCGGCTTCGGTCGCACGGTGAACGGACACTTCTTCGTGATCAGCGGTTCGAGCCGTGCATAGAGGCTCGCCAGCACCCTCTGGTCGAAGCCCGTTCCGACATTGCCCACCCAGCAGAACTCGTCGCCCTTGTGAACCCCTAGCACGAGCGCGCCGAAGTAACTGCGATCACCCTGCGGCTCGGTGAATCCGCCGATCACGAACTCCTGCTCCGTGACGATCTTGACCTTCTGCCACTCGCGGCTGCGCTTAGGTTCGTATGTGCTGCGCGGGTGCTTGGCGATGATGCCCTCGAGCCCGTTCTCGCGCGCCGCATCCAGCAGCGCCTCGCCCGCGCCCGGAAACACCTCCGAGAGCCTCACCGATGCGCCCGGCGTCAGCACCTGCTCCAGTAGTTCGCGCCGCGTCTCCAGCGCGACGCAGCGCAGATCCCACCCATCGAGATAGAGCAGATCGAACGCGAAGTACACCACCGGCGTCGACCGCACAAGGTGCGCAATCGTATTCGGATCGCTGTTCGCGATCCGCGGCTGAATCAAATGGAAGCGCGAAACGCCCTTCGGATCGAGCACCGCGATTTCGCCGTCGAGAATCGCGCGCGTCGCCGCCAACTGATGCGGCAGCACCGCGAGTTCGGGATACTGCCGTTCGCAGCGCAGTCCGCTGCGCGCCTGCAACCGCACCTCTTCGTTATCCAGGAACGCGACCGCGCGCACGCCGTCCCATTTGATCTCGAAAAGCCACTCATCCCCGCGCGGAACGCGCTCGGCAATTATCGCCTTCATCGGCTCGATCGACGACGGCATCTCCGCCCGCACCGCGCCCTTTATCTTGCTGAAGTCGATGACCGTTTTTTTTTTGCCGGCGCAGCCGCTGCCGTAGAAGTGGCCGCAGCCTTCGCCGCGCGTTTCGCCGGACGATCGCTTTCCCACACCCGGTCCGCCGCACCCGCCGTCTTGCGCTTCGTCTTGCGCGCCGGAAGATTGCTCGCGATTTCCTGCTGCGTGCGCCCGGAGAGCACGCTGTTCGCGTGGGCCTCCACGTCCCAACCTTCCGCCGCGAACTCGTCGCGCTTTTTGATGAGCAGCCACTCGTTGCCCTTGCCGCGCCCTTTCATCAGCACGATCGCGAAGTCGCCCTTCAGCTTCTCGCCGTGCAGGCGGAACTTCAGGTCGCCGCGCGCCATCTGCGCATCCGCCGGCACGTCGCCCAGCAACTCCCACGTACCGCGATCCCACAGCATCACCGAGCCCGCGCCGTAATTACCCGCCGGGATATTCCCTTCGAAGCTGCCGTATTCGACCGGATGATCCTCGACGAATGCCGCCATGTGCTTCACCGTAGGATCGAGCGTCGGACCCTTGGGCACCGCCCACGATTTCAGAACGCCGTCGATCTCCAGCCGAAAATCGTAGTGCAGGCGCGTGGCATCGTGCCGCTGCACACAGAAATACGGCATGGCACTGCGCTTGCTCTTCTTCGCCGACGGAGGAGGTTCGGGCGTGTTCTCGAAGCGGCGTTTCCGTGCGTATTCATCGAGTGCCATAACTCCCTTTCCCTCCTACATTTACATCGTACATGGCTTTGTAGTATCTTGAAAATCGCATCCTCTCTGAGGGGTCAGGAGCGACACACATATGGCAGCTAGCGTCTGGAAAGGCCATCTCACCTTCGGCATGGTATCGTTCCCCGTCCGCCTTTTTTCCGCGGCGCGCAGCGAAACCGTCTCCTTCAATCTACTGCACAAGGAGGACAATTCCCGCATTCGCCAGGTCACCTACTGCGCGCTCGAAGACAAACCCATTCAGCGCTCGGAAACTGTGAAGGGCTACGAGTACGAGAAGGACCACTACGTGGTGATCGACGAAGAGGACATCAAGAAGGTGGCGCCGAAAACCGCCCGCGTGATGGAGATCCTCGAATTCGTGAAGGCGGAGCAGGTCGACCCCATTTACCTCGAAAGCTCCTACTACGTCGCTCCCGATGAAGGCGGCGAGAAGGCCTACGCGCTCCTTTTTCAAGCTCTCCGCGAATCAAGCTTTTACGCCGTCGCCAAGGTGGCGATGCACAATCGCGAGCACATCATCGTGCTCCGCCCCGGTGCGAAAGGCATCCTCTCGCACACGATGTTTTACCAGGACGAGATCCGCCAGGTTGAAGAGTTCCGCACCGACACCAGCCTGGTGAAGGACAAAGAACTCGCGATGGCGAAGATGCTGATCTCTTCGCTTGAGGCCGATTTCGAACCGCAAAAATACCACGACACCTATCGCGCCAATCTGACCAAAATGATCGAGGACAAGATCGAGGGCCGCAAAGTCGTGGCCACTCCGTCCGAGCACATCGCCCCCGTCATCGACATCATGGAAGCGCTGAAGAAGAGCCTCGCCGAAAAGCGCAAACCCGCCACCGTCGCGACCGCCGCCGCCGCCGAAGAACACGGCCCCGTCGAAGTCGCCCCGAAGAAGCGCGTCCGCAAAACGAAGGCCGGCTAGCTCCGCGCTATCCGCGAGCCCCAGTCAGAGCCGCGACCGTTCAGTGAGCGCCGAGCGACTGTCAATCATCTTTTGTTGCTCCGGTTGGTTTTTCGACCTGTCAAGTCTCCCTGCGAGCAGGTTAGACAGCCGCCGGCGAATGGGATTTTACCGAGCATTCACCCAAGCCACGCAGGCGGCAATGTCCTCTCGCACCAGTCCGGGATAGTCGCTCATCCTCAGACTCAGGATCGACGACGATACGCTCAGACACATCCAAAGTCTAGCGCGTGGAATGCGACCTCGTTTAGCTCACTGCCCCTTTACTTCCTGCTAAAATGTAAAGCGATGGCCGACGTCACCGTTTCTACCAAGAACCAAATCGTCATCCCCCGAGACGCCCGCGAGGCGTTACAAATCAAACCGGGTGACAAATTGGCCGTGGTCGTCCGTGGCGAGAGAGTCGTGATTCTTCAGAAGCCCAAATCGCCTCACGCCGCCATTCGCGGCTTGGCCCGGAAAAAATATCCGCGTGGATATCTGAAAGAGGAACGCCAGAGTTGGGACTAACGACGCTTCGCGCCTTCCTGCGCCGTCACAGCGGGGTCGCGCTAGACACGAGTGTCTTCATCTACCAATTGGAAGCGAACGCTCGCTACCTTCCCATCACCGACGCCGTCTTTTCCTGGCTCGAGGCTCCCGATTCGAAAGCCGTCACCTCAACCATCACCATGTCGGAGCTTCTAGTGCTCCCTTATCGCAATTCCGACGACGAGATGGTCGACCAGTTTTACGGCCTGCTGTCTACCTACCCCAACCTTCGCTGGATTGCTCCCACGCTCGAAATAGCCGACACCGCAGCGCGCTTTCGGGCGCTTCATCGTCTACGCGCTCCGGACGCTCTCCAGGCCGCTACCGCCTGGCAGTCCGGAGCCACCGGACTGATCACAAACGATCCGGTCTTCGAACAAGTCGATTCGTTTGAAACCCTCGTACTCGATCGACTTCTCTAATCTCGCACCAGCGCCCGATACCGAAAACTCCACACCGCCAGCAGAAAAAACACCACCGCGTAATCCAGCCCGTACCCGAGCGCAACCAGGTGATCCGTCCACGCCATGCTCTTTAAACTGGCCTGCGTGATCGTCAGAAACTTGCTCTCCGACAGCAAATCCGCCGACGGCAGCACCAACCACAAGCCCTTCCGCAACCACTCCGGAAAGGAAGTCCGCGCCGCCGGGCTCACCATATTCGCCAGCACGCTCGCGATCATCACGCCGACGAACGCAAACACCGGGTGCATCATCGTCACCAGTAGCATCGATATCGCGCTGTAGATCGAATACCGCACCATCGGGTACACCACCAGGACCCACGTCGTCGATTGAATCCGCTCGCTGCCGATCCATGCCAGCAGATAGCTCATCCCGAGCATCGCCAGCACGTAGACCAACATCAGCAACTGAACCCCGAGATATTTGCCGAGCAGAAATTCCCAGCGGCGCACCGGCCTCGCCATCACCGCCAGGATCGTCCCCGATTTCATTTCGCCCGCCACCGCGTCCGCCGCCGCCCACGCGGCCAACATGCTGCCGAAGCCCGTGAGCATCGACATGATCCCGCTCACCAGGCTCAACACCATCGTGGTTGCAGCCGTCGGCGATGCGGCCATCGAACGCGTCATCATCAGCGGCGTCATCATGAGCAGCACGATCGCCAGGAAGACCGCGCAAAACAGGATGATCAACTTATTTCTCAGCAGGCTCGAAAACGTATTCCACGCGAGCGCCCGAATTTTCATTCGGCGCCTCCGCGATGGTCCACCAGATTCAGAAACACTTCCTCCAGCGACCCTTTCAGCGGATTGACGCGCTGCACATCGCACCCCGCGCCCCATAGGTACTCGACCGTCTCCCGCTTGCGCGCCTCTTCCACCAGCACGCGGATGCCGTGCGCGCCCCGCTCCACCGTCGCTCCCATCTCGATCGCGCCGCGCTCCGCATCGTCCCCCAGCGCATCCACCACGATCTCCACTCGCCCGCCCGTCTCGAGCATCTCGTCGAGCCGCCCCGCGCGCACCAGCTTTCCGCGATCGATAATCACCACGCGATCGCAGATCTGTTCCACCTCGGGCAAAATGTGCGAGCTCAGGAACACCGTCTTACCGGCCTCCTTCAGCGATTGCAGCAATTCCATTACTTCCTTGCGCCCCGCCGGATCCAGCCCCGAGGTCGGCTCGTCGAAAATCAATAGCTGCGGATCTCCGAGCAGCGCCTGCGCGATTCCCAAACGCTGCACCATGCCGCGCGAGTATTTTGAAATCGGCAGCGATTCGTAGCCGTACAGCTTGACCTTCCTCAGCAGTCCGCCAATCAGCGCTTCCGGGTCGGACACCCTGCGCCCCGTCAGCACCAGATGGAGCGCCAGCAATTTGGGCCCGGTCAGGTACCGGTAGAACGCGAAATTCTCCGGCAGGAAGCCGATTTGCTCCTTAGCCCGCACATCGCCCGGCTGGTACCCGAGCACACTCACTTCGCCTTCATTCTGGAAATGAAATCCCATCAGGATGCCGATGCTGGTGGTCTTGCCCGCGCCGTTCGGCCCGAGGAAACCGCAGACCTCGCCGGGAGCGACTTCGAACGAGACATCGGTCAACGCCTCGATCCGCTCTTCGCTGAAGAACCGCTTATACACCTTGCTGACATTGCGGAACTCGATCGCCGCGGCCATTATTCCTTCGTCCCCATGGCCGGCAAGTAGTTCTTGATGCCCAATTCCCGTGCCAGCAGGAACTCCGTCCCTGCGTCGAACCCCACGCTCGAAAACGATACCTTCCCCGCGCGATCGATCACCACCAGGGTCGGGATTCCCTCCACGTGATATTCGTTGGCTACTTTGCTGGTCGCATCAAGCAGCACTGGGAATGGCATCCGCAGGCTCGTCGCCCCGGATTGCGCAGCTTCGCGCGTGTCATCCAGGCTGATCGCCAGAATTTCGTAATCGGAATTCCTGTGCGTGCGCTCGTAGAACGAGCGAAGCACCGGCGCCTCCATCCGGCACGGACCGCACCAGCTTGCCCAGAAGCTGATGACCACATTTTTCCCGCGATAGTCGGCCAGCGAAATCGCGTGCCCGTCGAGTGCGGGCAGGGTGAACGCTGGAGCCGGCCTGCCATTCAAAATCGCCGTCGGATTGTGCGAGCCGAGCCGATACTCGAGCCCCTTCGCCTGCCACGTGATCCACGCCGTGAAGATCGCGAGGCCCGCGATCAGCGGCGCCATCCGCTTTTCCATGCCACGCCGATTATCCCACGCGGCCCGCCGCTCAGCTCTCCTTCAGCAGCGTCTCCGCATTCAGCGCGCCTTCGGGCGACTCCTCGTGCTTGAACATCAGATACAGATCGCGCCCCGTGGCGAGCAACTCCTTCGAGCGCGCGCGAAAGGCCGCCACGTCCTCCGCCGTGTAATCCGGTTTGCGCAGCCGGTAATAGACGAAGTCTGCGGTGATCACCTCGGGCACTTCCAGCTTCTCCGATTCCGCGACGCACAGCGAGACGTTGCGCTCGCGCAGAGCTTCGTACACCTCGTCCGTCAGCCAGCTTGCGTGGCGGAATTCGAAGGCGTACCGGAGATCCTTGGGCAGTAGCGCGAGATACTCGCGGAGTAAGGTAACATCGCATTTCACCGCAGGCGGTAACTGGAAAAGAATCGGCCCCAGCCTCCGCGACGTGCGCAGCGGGTCGATCATTTTCAAAAACAACTCGGTCGCCTCGCCCGCGTTCTTCAGGCGCAGAATATGCGTGATCCGCATGTTCGCCTTCACCGCGAACACAAACCCGGCCGGCGTCTGCTCCACCCAATTCTGCAGCGTCGATGCCGAAGGCAGGCGGCGGAAAGTGTAGTTGATCTCCACGCAGTTCAAGCGCCCTGCGTAATGTTTCAGGAACTGGTTCGCCGGTGTCTTGGCTGGATAGAAGCCCGGCTTCCACGCCGGATATGCAAAGCCGGAAGTCCCGGCGTAAAGCGTCGCCATGGCTTATCATTATCTCTGGCTGGAGGCATCTTTCGCTGGAGGCATCTTTCGCTGGAGGCATCTCTCGCTGGAGGCATCTCTCGCTGGAGGCTTACGATGTTAGTCCACTGGATCGTGAACTGGCTGATCAACGCACTCGCTCTGTGGCTGGTCGCGCAGATCATTCCCGGAATGCAGATCCGCAGCTACGGCACGGCGTTGATCGGCACCGTCGTCATCGGCTTGGTCGATCTCACCCTCGGACCAATCCTTAGCTTCATCGCCTTCCCGATCACGTTTCTGACTCTCGGCCTCTTTCGCCTGGTAATCAATGCGGTGCTGCTCAAACTCGCATCGATGTTCACGCCCGGTTTCCGCATCGAGGGCTTTCTCGCGGCGCTGCTCGGCTCGCTCGTCCTCGCCATCGTCACCTCGGTTCTTCACTCCGTGGCGTGGGCTACCCTATAAGCGTGCTGGCCCCCTCGAATCCCGCGGAGCTCGCCGACGCCCTGCGCTCGGCAGCGTCCGCCGGACAAACGATCTCACTCTCCGGCAACGCGAGCAAGCGCCGCATGGCCGGACCCGTCGAGTCCGCCGACGTGACGATCAGCACGCTGTCCCTGCGCGGCGTGATGCAGTACGAGCCTAGAGATCTCACCATCAGCGTCGCCGCCGGACTCGCCTGGCGCGAGCTCACGAATCTGCTCGCCGAAAATCGCCAGATGGTCCCGCTCGATCCGCCCTATGCCGCCGATGCCACCGTCGGCGGCGTCATCGCGTCGAACTCCAGCGGACCGCGCCGCCGTCTCTACGGCACCGCGCGCGATCTCGTCATCGGCATGCACTTCATCACGCTCGAAGGCAAGCTCGTGCAGTCCGGCGGCATGGTGGTGAAGAATGTCGCCGGTTTGGATATGGCGAAGCTGATGATCGGCTCGTTCGGCACCCTCGCCGCGATCGCGACGATCAATTTCAAGCTCCAGCCGATGCCGGAATTGGAGCGCAGTTTCCTGCTGCCGTTCGCCACCCTTCCCGAGGCGATCGCGGCCGGCAACCGGATTTTGCGCGGACAACTGCAGCCCGCGGCTGTCGATCTGCTCAACCCCGCGGCGGCAGCCACTCTCGGCAACTCCACCTGGCTGCTCGCCCTGCGCGCCGGAGGTAACGCCGCTGCTATCGACCGCTACGAACGTGAATTCGCCGCCCTCGCCGACGGCGTCGCCTTGGAAGAAGATCGCCAGTCCGAACTCTGGCAGCACGTCGAAAACTTCACGCCTACTTTCCTCGCGCGGCACACCGATGGCGCCGTCGTACGCGCTTCGTGTACCCTGAAAGAAGCCGAAGCCGTGATGGAGTCGTTCCCCGGACCGGCAATCGCGCGCGCCGGCAATGGGGTCTGCTACGGCTATTTCGAGCACTCCATGACCGCCGCCGATTGGATGGGTGGGGCCGCGGCGAAGAGTTCAAAGGCCGTCGTCGAATTCGCGCCCGACCGCTACCGGCAGCAGATGGAACTCTGGCCGTCCGTGGGCGGCGATTTTGAAATTATGAAGCGGGTCAAGCATCTATTCGATCCCCTCAACCTTCTAAACCGTGGACGACTTTATCGCCGTATCTGAGAAGACCGATTCGGGACCGAGACAGTTCGATCTCGATAAGTGCGTCCACTGCGGCCTGTGCCTGAACGCCTGCCCCACCTATCGAGAGCTAGGCGTCGAAATGGATTCGCCGCGCGGCCGCATCTATCAGATGGTGCAGGTCGCCAACGGCGCGCCAATGACCGAGTCGTACCGCGAACACATCGATCTCTGCCTCGCCTGCCGCGGCTGCGAGTCCGCTTGCCCTTCCGGCGTGCCCTACGGCCGCATGGTGGAAGACGCGCGGGCTGAAATCGAATCGCACCGTACTCGCGGTTGGTTTTCACGCAAGCTGCGCAAGTTTGTCTTCATGTATCTACTGCAATCGCGCGGCGCGCTGTCGGTAGCCGGAACTCTGCTCTACCTGTTCGAAATCAGCGGGCTTAAGGCGCTGGCGCGCGGTCTCGGACAGGTGAAGCTGCTCGGCCGTCTGAGCGATCTGCAGCAGCTCACCCCATCGGCCGAACCGCCGTTCTTCTTCAGCCAGTTCGGACGCACCTTCCCGCCCGAAGGCGAGCGCCGCCATCGCGTCGCATTTCTCGCGGGGTGCATCGCCAACGTCAGCTTCGCGCGCTTGAACGAGGCGACCATCCGCGTGCTCCAGCGTAACGGCTGCGAAGTCGTGGTGCCCGAAGCTCAAGGCTGCTGCGGCGCGCTGCACCTGCACTCTGGTATGCCCGGCGAGGCGCGCAAACTCGCCCGCCGGAACATCGACGCGGTTCTCGGCGGCGGCTTCGATGCCATCATTACCAATGCCGCCGGCTGCGGCTCCACTCTCAAGGAATATGGCGAGTTGCTTGCCGGCGATCCCGGCTACACGGAAAAGGCGCACGAATTCTCGAGCCTCATGCGCGACGTCACCGAATTCCTCTCCACGCTCGAGTTGAATCCGAACATGGGTCCCGTCGACGCGGTCGCGACCTATCAGGATTCCTGCCATCTCGCACACGGTCAGCGCATCCGCAAATCGCCGCGCCAGTTGCTCGGTGCCGTCCCGGGGCTGACCTTCGTCGAAATGCCCGGCGCCGATATCTGCTGCGGCAGCGCCGGCGTCTATAACGTGGTGCAGAACGAGATGGCGATGCAGATACTCGCGAGCA
>JAOAPT010000936.1 GCA_025463045.1 Candidatus Solibacter sp. | reverse complement strand
GATCGAGACCAGCGTCTACGAGCACAACTTCTACATGATCGACAATCTGCCAGCCGGTCCCGAGTACACGGTGACGTTCCCGTTCACGGCGCACGCCGATCGCGACCTCAAGGGCCTCGCCGAAACGCGCGGCGGCCAACTCGCCTACCTCAAGGAACTGGAGAAGGGGCAGTCGGTCTACACATTGATCGATGGGTTTGGCCAGACGGCGAAAGACTACGACATTCGCGTGGAGAATCGCGCGGCCCATGCGGGCGTACGCCAGACATCGGACCGTCCGATCTCGAAGATCGCGTTCTGGTCGATTCGCAGCACGGTCTGCCCGGAGGCTTACATCGATATGCGCATCGAGCCCGGCAAGACATTCACCTGGCGCATCAACTACGACTTCTATACGCTTCCCGAAAAACCATGAAACTCGTCACCAGATTGCTGCTTTCCGTCCTCGCGCTGTCGGCCATGCCTGCCGTCGCGCAGAGTAAGGGCGAATTCATCGCCTATGTGGGCACGTACACTCGCCCGAATAAGAGTAAGGGTATCTACGCCTGGCGCTTCGTGCCGGCCACCGGAAAACTGACGCCGATCGGACTGGTCGGCGAGACGGTGAGCCCGTCGTTCCTGGCGGTCTCGCCGGATCGCAAGTTCCTCTATGCGGTGAACGAAATCGGCAATTACAAGGGCGAGAAGGCCGGGTCGGTGAGTTCCTTCGCGATCGACGCGAAGTCCGGCATGCTCAAGCCGCTGAACACCGTCTCTTCGCGCGGCGACGGACCGTGTCATCTGGCGGTGGACCCGACGGGCAAGTGGCTGATCGTCGCGAATTATGGCGGCGGCAGCACGGCCGAATATCCCATCCACGCCGATGGCTCGCTCGGCGAAGCTTCGGCCTTCGTGCAGCACACCGGGTCGAGCGTCGACTCCGCGCGCCAGAAGGGTCCGCACGCGCATTCGACGGTCTTCTCGCCCGACGGCAAGCTGGTCTTCGTCAACGATCTCGGGCTCGACAAGATTCTGGCCTATCAGGTCGATGGACTGAAACCCGCCGACCCGGCCTTTACGAAGATCGCAGGCGGCGCCGGTCCGCGTCATCTTGCGTTCGCGCCCGGCGGGAAGTTCGCCTACGCAATCACCGAGATGACTGCCGGCACGGTCGCCTTTCGCTATGCGGGCGGGAAGTTCGAGGAACTGCAATCGGTGCCCAATCTCGCCGCGGATGTCGCCGGCAAGAGCGGCGCCGAGATCGCCGTGCATCCCAGCGGAAACTTCGTGTACAGCTCGACGCGCGGTGCGAACGTGATCACGGTGTTCGCCGTCGACCGCGCGAAAGGCACGCTGACGGTCGTAGACCGGACGCCGACGCAGGGGAAGACGCCGCGCAATTTCGCGATCGACCCGACCGGCGCGTATCTTTTCGCCGCTCACCAGGATTCCGACAATATCGTGGTGTTCAAGATTGACGCGAAGACAGGAAAGCTGACGCCGTCGGGAGATGTGCTCGAAGCGGGCAATCCGGTGTGCGTGACGTTTATCCCCGCGCAGTAAACTTTGTGCTCGTGCCGTGTTCAACACGTCATGAGACTAGCGATTGCATGGTTCGCGTGTGCGTTGGCCGCCAACTCACCTACGTGCTCGATCTGAAGACGCAGGAGTGAAAAGTGATCGACACGGTCACGGTCGATGGCGGCAAGAGGGCGCGTCCGCAGACGATCGAGAATGGCAACGTCGACGGCGGCAAATGCCGCGTTTCAGTGGACCGCCACCGTCAACCGCGACCAACTGACCGGCCCTACTTGGGCGTGAAAGTGAAATTCGCGAGCG
This sequence comes from Candidatus Solibacter sp., assembly GCA_025463045.1. GTDB lineage: Bacteria > Acidobacteriota > Terriglobia > Bryobacterales > Bryobacteraceae > Solibacter. Next base: position 6,494 of record JAOAPT010000936.1, on the reverse strand, counting down.
CGATCGTGTCGCTGCCCGGAAGCAGGAAGCCGAATTTGCCATTGGGGAAATTCCGGCCGGCCTCCCGCCAATCGTCGAGCACCGTCCATTTGGAACCATCCCAGAGCTTGTGGACGATGCTGCCCTCCGCCACGTCGATCTGTATCGTGTAGAGCGACTGCTTCTCCATGCCGTGCGGCACCTTGATCAACTGCTTCTCCTTGCCGTTGCTCACCTGGCTCCGATAAAAGAGTTTGTTGTCCATTTGGAAAAGGAGATAGTTGGCGCCATCGATGCGCTCCGCCACCCATTGCAGCCGCTTCCCTTTTTGGCGCTCGATCGTGAATACGAAGGTACCGTTGATCGGGGTCGGCTTGTACCCCACGAAATTGCCGCCCTTTCTGATGTACCTGTTGTTCGCGGCGACCCAGCCTGCGGAATCGTCCCAGTCGGACATGCCATGGACGACGGGGACGGTGACCACGATGCGTTCCAGAATCAATTCCACGCTCTTGTTCTCGCCTGGCGATACGGAGATGGTCATGGAGCGTTCGGAGTGATTCGGCGCGCTCGCTGACAGGGTATAGGAGCCCTCCGCCACGTTGATCGATGGCCCCGACACAGGCTTCGGACTCTCGCCCGCCCGGCTGATCGTCACCCGCGCGTCCGCCGGGGACACTTTGATTCGGAGAGTGCCGGTCAGCTCTTCGAGCGCGGCATCGGCGGAGGCCAATTGCACTATGCCGCCGGCTTCGAAGTGTTTCTCGATCTTCTTGCCCTTGTAGAACTCCTTTCGCAATTCGATCACGTGATCGCCGGGCTGTACGCTCGCGATCGCGAAACTGCCGTCATCCCGCACCACGCCGAGCGGAGTTTGATCGAGCACCACTTCCGTCCCCGGGATGCCGCCGTCGATGGAAAGCGATGCGGCCTTGATCACAGGCCGCAGATGGAACTCCACCCTGCCGTCTTCGCCTTTCCGGATCTCCACCTGCTGTTCGGGGACGTCCAGAAATCCGTCTTTGGCAACGCGGATCGTGTAAGTTCTCGCGGGCAGGCCAGGGATCCGCAACTGTCCTTTCTTGGTCTGGCGGCTTTGCTCCTTACGGTTGAGCCAGACGCGGACGCCGTCCTCCTCCGTGACCACCACCAGTGTTCCCACGCTGCGGGCGGACTTCAGGAAGGCGGTAAGCGAGGGCTCATCGCTCACCGCAAGGCTCATGGAATAATGTTCCTTCCCGTCTCCAACCGTCAATTCATGAGTTCCAGGAGTGAGCCCGTTCAACTCGAGTCCGGCCGCTCGCATTTCTCCTGCCGGCTTGCCATCCACGCTTACCTGGCTTGAACCGAGGCTTGACTGTATTTTGACGTGGCCGCGGCTGCCCGTCACCGCGATCGCCACTGCTTCCTTTGCCGTAAGCGACTCGATCACCGGCCCGCCCGCCGCCATTTCGAGCCGGATCGTCGCCTGCTCGGTGAAGCCGCCGATCTTCAACGTGTGCGGGCCCGGTGCGAGGGACTTCAGTGCAAGCTGACCGTCTTCCAACTCTCCGATGGGCTGGTCGTCGAGGACGATTCTGCCGCCTTCAATGTCCGCGGACACCCGAAGCACGGGACTCGCCTGCACCGGCGAAGGTGGAGTTACCGCCAGGGCAGCAGGAGCGGGCCGCGGTGCGGCTGGAATCGGCTGAGGCCGCTTCTTTGACCTCACGATGAGCGCGCCCGTCAGCAAAATCGCCATCACGAAACTGACTGCGATGAGCGGGACCAGGAATCTGGATCGACGCAGAGAAACAGCGGACGGGCCGGCGATCGGCCTTGATCCCTCCGCGGGTGCCGGGGGCATGCTCTCATCGCCAGGCTGCGGGAGGACGACCGTGGTCCCAGACGGCGGCGCGCCCGCCACCTCCGCCCATTCCGCCGACGTTGCCGCTGCGGTTTCGTCCTCCACTCGCCCTTCGGAGCGTGCGCGCAGAAGCGTAGAGCGCAGTTGGGCGAGCCGGCTTTGGTTCGGGAATTCGGCCAAGGCAGCGCTCACCTGCTGCAGCGCAGACTGTATTTGCCCCTCTGTCGCCAATCGCCTCACCTGCGTTACCCAGCGCTCCACGGCTTCATCGCGCTGCCGATCCATTGCCAAAGTGCACAGGCTTCTTGCTTCCGCGTTCCCCGGATCGAGTTGGAGCGCTTGCTGCGACAACTCGCCGGCCGACCGCCAGTCCGAATCCAGAGTGAGGCGGGCCTGCTCTAACAACACTCCCGTAAGCGCCGCGCGGATGACGCTGTTCTTGTCGTCGATCTGTTGGGCGCGCCGCAATACCGCGATCGCCTCGGTAAGGCGATGTTCCGCCGACAGGCCTTGCGCCTCCAACAGCAACTTCTGCGCCTCCGCCCCACGCGTGGCGGCTTGGGTCGCAAGCTTCTCGAGCTCCACCAACTCGGGATCGTCGGGGAACTCGGCCGCCGCGCTTCTCAGCAGATCGCTTGCGCCTGCGTGGTCGCCGGCTCCGAGGAGCCAGTCGATCTGCTCCACCCACTTTGCTTTCGCGTTGGATCGCAGTTGCTGGTCCCTCCGCCGCCGGACCCGCTCCACCTCGAAATCCAGGCCGGGGTACTCGCTGTAGATGGTCTTCAGAATCTCCCACTGGCTGAGCGCGTCGGCGTACTGACTGCGATCTTCATAGAAGCGCGCCTTGGCCACGATGGAATTCATCAGGTCTCGCTTCTCGCGCATCGTGCGCAACGCGCGCTCGAAATGCGCCTCGTCCGGATGGCGCTGTAACGCCTCGGCCAGAATGCTCACCCGTTTCTCCAGGTCTGGCTCCATCTCCACCTGCCGGTCGACTTTCGCGATGAAGTGCGAGAGTTCCTGCCGCTGGGACTCTTCCACATCGAACTTCAGCGCCTGGAAGAGCGCCTGCCCGGAATGTACTGCCAGTTGCTCCTTACAAATCTCCAGCGCCGCCTCGAAGTTGCGATCTACCAGATGACGGCGCGCATGCTCATATGCGCTTTTTATGCTGTCGTGCTCGGAACGAACCTGGTTGTAGAAGTTCTGAAACGTCGACGAGCGTTCGGGAACCGCGCGGTCGTTGGATTGCCGGTCAAGCGTCACCAGCCGTTCCAGCTTCGATAGCGCCGCACTGACATCTCCGCCCTGCCACGCGGCCATCGCGTCGGCGTAGAGGTGGTCCTGTTCCTGGCGCACGCGCACGAACTCCTGCTCACGCCGGTCGACTTCGGCCATCAGCTTGAGCGCCCTGGTCTCCCTCGGCTTCAGTTCCAGCGCGTTCTGGATCGCCTGGCGCGCGTGATTGTAGGCGTTCTGCTCCATGTGCTGGTGGGCCAGGCGGAACCAGTCTTCGATCTTCTGCTCGCTCCGCTTATTTTCGATGGAAGCTTTCAGCGCCAGTGCCGCACCGTGCCCGGGGTCGATCGCCAGCAACTCCTGAAGCTTCTGCAGCGCCAGCGGATATTCCTGCTGCTCCGCTCGGGTGTTGGCGCTTTCCAGCAGTTGGGCCAGCATTTTCTGACGCTGTGAATCGTTGATGCAGCGCCGCAGGCTTACCATCGCCTCGTCGACGTAACCCTCGACTTCCAGTTCGGTCAGGATCTCGTCGGCGAACTGATAATCTCCCTGCTGGAAGGTCTTCCTGACTCGTTCGATGCGCGGCTGGATGCGAGCCGGATCGAAAGTCTCGATCGCCTCATTGCGGACCGCCTTCTGGAGGGCTTCGGCAAATTCCCGCGCGCTGCCAAAGCGATACCACGGCTGCTTCGCGATCGCCTTGTGAATGACGCGGCCGATCATGCCGTTGACCAGCGGATTGATCTCCGACGCGGGTGGCGGGATGTGCTTCACGATCGCCGTCGCCACTTCCCCGGCGGTTCCACGCTCGAAAGGGTGTCGTAGCGTGACCGCTTCATAACAGACCACGCCGGTCGAAAAGATGTCGGAAAGGGGAGAGGGTGCTTTCAATTCCACCTGTTCCGGCGCCATATAAAGCAGCGTGCCCTTCTGGCCGACGGTGGAATTCGCGTCGGCCATGTGCGCGATCCCGAAATCGATGATCTTTACCGAGTCATCGTCCATCACCAGGATGTTGCTGGGTTTCAGATCGCGGTGTATCAGGCCCTGTTCATGCGCGGCTTGCAGGCCGCGGCACGTCTGGCAGATGATTTCCACCACACGGTCCGCTACCAGGCGGCTGCTCCTGGCCGCGATCAACTGCCCCAGTGTTTTCCCGGGCAGAAAGGGCATTACGAAATAGGGCTTGAAGACGCCGTCCTCCTCGAACTCACCGAGATCGAAAATCTCGACGATGTTGGGATGGCTGATCGAGGCCAGGATCTCGCACTCTTTGTAAAACAAATTGAGGGCTGCCCGATTCGGAACATCACGGACAGTTTTCAGCGCCACACCGCGCTTGACGATCGTGTCATAGGCATCGTACACGACGCCCATGCCGCCGTGTCCCAACACTCTGCGGATTTCGTACCTATCTTTGATTTGCTTAGGCATCGGCATAAGCAGAGCATCTCGGTGAATCTATTGCAGGGCCATGTATTCGCGCCGGGCTCGCACCACGATGGGCAGTCCGGCATCGGCCTCATTCCAAATCGTGAGGAAGTTCAGGTATTCCGCGCGACTCCTGGCGGTATCCCCATCGAGAGCGTAGCCGCGCGCCAGACCGAGGCGTGCCAATGGCGTGAGAGGCGCGTTCATCACGACTCCGGGACGATCGAGAATTTTCTGAAACTCCGCGACGGCGGCCTTCCCCTGTCGCGTCCGCAGGTAACTTTCGCCGCGAACATAGAGGGAATACAGCGCGCGCGTTCCTCCGCTGGTGCCGAGCTCGTATACCGAGGTATCCTTCAGGGCCTCCACGGCAAGGTCCGGCCGATTGTTGGCGTTCTCGATTTCGGCCCGCAAGGCCGGCAGGTACACACGATTGACGATCGTGTTCAACCGGTACCGGGAACGTAGTTCCTGTTCGGCCGCCTTCGCGCGAGCGGTGTCGCCGGCGCGCGCCAGCGACCATCCCGCGACGGCCAGCAAATCGCGCTCCGGAGCAAGTTCCAGCGCCTTAATCGCATCGCGGCGCGCTTCCTGGTTTGCGCCGAACAGGGCTTCCACGTGTGCCCGCGTGGCGTAAGAGATCGCCATGCTGTGCTTGTTGTCCTTACGCTGCGCAACCGCGACCGCGCGAGCCAGCGATTCTCCCGCCCTTTGCAGCTTCCCTGCGTACGCGTCGGCTAATGCGATCTCGACCAGGATCTCGTCCTGCGCGCCGTCCTTTCCCATCGCCTCCTGAACGGCTTCCGCCATGCCGGCCGCATCGTGACGCATGAAGGCGACATCGTAGTAGAAGACCGGGATGTGACGGTACGCGATGTTATGCCGCCGGGCGTCCTCATAGACGTTTTTTGCTTCGTCGAAACGGCCGAGGGCTGCGTAGTAACCCATTGCATTGCCGTAAGGCGTCACCGCTCCCGGATCCAGGCGAAGGGCTTCCAGTGTCGCCTCGAGTCCCTTATCCAACTGTCCCGCGATGCCGTACGCCGTGCCCAGATTCGCGAACGCGACGTAATCGCGAGGGTACTCTCCAGTCCACAGCTTGTCCGATTGGAGCTGCTCCTCCAACTGCCCGGTTACGTTGCCGTAATACTTATCCAGGAGGTTGAAACGCTCCCGTTCGGTGACCTGATCGCGCAGTTCGAACGCTTTCAAACCGTAATCGGCGGCCTTGTCCGCCTGCCGGCGGTTCCAGTATTCGGCGGAAAGCGCGGCGTATCCGTAGGCGAATTTCGGATCCAGGGCGACGGCGCGTTCCAGCCACGCTACCTGGTCCGTCAGGTTTCCCTCCTGCCGGCTCTTCCGCGCCAATGTGTACGCGCGCAGCGCTTCGAGCGAGGAGGAAGTGGCCTCGAAAGGTTTATCGTACTTTCGCACCGATTGCAGCGACTCGCCCAGTTTGCTCCGGAGTTCGACCGCCGAATTACTCAAAGCCCGCAGCATCGTGTCCTTGTTCTTGACCTCGACGCCGCTGGAGGCCAACGATTCTCCATTGCTGCAGTTGGTAGCTGTCAATTGCAGGAAGTAGTGGTTGCCCACGCGCGAAACCGCGCCCGACACCACGGCCTTGAGTCCATTTCGCTGGCACACTTCGCGGGCGACTTCCGGTGTCACCGGTTCGCCTGGCGGGCGCATCATCATGCGCAGCGTCCTGGTCATTTGGTCGTCCGGCAGAAGCTTGAGGAATGGTGACTCGGCCAGTTTCAGCAAGAGCGCCTGGCGCAGCGTCCCATCGAAGACGGTTTCGCCGGTTGTGTTCGCGAAGTCGACCAGGACGATGGAATCGCGCTCGGTGAGAATCGGAGCGGGACGCCGTTGAAGATAGCCCCCCGTCACCGCGCCGGCCGCGACTACTGCCACCGCGGCGAAACCGGCGATCTTGCGCCGCGCGGCTTTCGCGGTAGAAGCGACTGCCTCGATTGTGGGCCGTGACCATATCGAC